>JBNKYI010000284.1:0-3896 GCA_050300815.1 Fibrobacterales bacterium | reverse complement strand
GGTTAGAGATTGGGTTCCCGATGTGCGCATGGCTGTTGCTCATGGGCAATTGCCCGAACAAGAGCTCGAGAGGGTAATGTCGGCCTTTGTTTATCGCGAATATGATCTTTTGCTTTCAACTCACATCGTTGAATCGGGAATTGATATAGCAAATGCCAATACCATCATTATTCACAATGCGCATCATTTTGGCATGTCTCAGCTTTATCAGCTAAGAGGGCGAGTTGGGCGTGGCGAGCAGCATGCTTTTGCTTACTTAGTGACCCCTCGCGGGTTAAAGTTAAGAGAGGATACAAAGCATCGTTTGCAATCTCTAGAGAGGCACACCGAGTTAGGAAGTGGTTTTAAGATTGCCATGCGAGATTTAGAAATCCGCGGAGCGGGAAATCTTTTGGGAATGGAGCAAAGTGGTTTTATTGATGAAATCGGCTACGAAACTTATCTCAGATTGGTACAAGAAGCGGTTCGGGAGCTCAAAGGAGAGAGGCAGCACATCGATCTCGAAACCCGGGTAAGTTTAGAAGTCGATGCTTTTTTACCCGAAAGTTTTATCGAAGACGGAATCCAGCGCTTGAATTTGTACCAGAGATTGGCGAGAGCGCTAACTCTTGAAGAAATTGAAAATCTGCGTGAAGAAATGGCCGATCGTTTTGGTGAGCTCCCTGAGCCTGTTCTTAACCTAGTATTTTCTATGGAGTTGCGAATTTTGGGCGGGCGGCTAGGACTTCGTGAAATCCGTCAAGAAGGGGCTCGCTGGTTTTGCACTTTTGATCCTATTTTCATTGTCAGCCCACAAGTTATTGAGGTTTGGATAAAGAAAAGTGCAATTCCTATTCAATTTTCATACAATAATCCAATTGAAGTTATATTGAATGTTGGAGAATTGGATCATGGGTGTCTTTTACTTCAAAAAGTTAAATCCTCATTTCACGAAGTTTCTCAAGGACTTTAGTATTCTCGTTATGCTCATTGCAATTTTAATTGCAGTGAATGCCTGTCGCAAAGAGCCCGAAGGAATTGTGGCTCAAGTGGGTACAGAGCATCTTACGGTAGATGAGTTGGTGGCAAATGTCCCCGAAGAGTTTAGGGGATTGGTTTCTCGAAACCATTACTTAGATATGGTGCGAACGTGGATAGAGCACGAGGCAATGTATCAGGCGGCTTTGAAAGAGGGGATGGAAGCAGATCCCGAATATTTAAGACTGGTTGAAGAAAATCGAAAAAAAATTCTCGTTGATCGGTGGCTGCAATCTAAAATTGCCGAAGAGACAGAAGTGTATGAAAGCGAAAAGAAAACGTATTTTGAAAGCCACCGAGAGCAATTTTTAAGACCCGAAACGGTTTATTCTTTTAGAATTCTAAAAGGTAGAGACCTGCAACACGGTTGGGCCATTCGTCGGCAGATTACGCTAAATGGGTTTGAACATCAGGCTGATTATCAGATCAGCAAGGGAAATCATCCTGTCGTAGTGGTTCGCAAACCTTTGGGGCGAGTTGATGCGTGCTTGAGAGAAAGTATTGCCAGTACAAAGGTCGGCACGGCGACCGTTCCAATCAATTGCGAAGGACAAATTCAAGTGGTGCAGATTGACGAACGGCTTTATGCGGGAGCATCTCTCACCTATGAAGAAGTGTATCCTCAACTTGAGTCTATTGTTCGTCGAGAAAAAAATCGCCAAAATGTTCAAAAGCTAGCAAGTCAAGCAAAACAAGAACGTCCTGTATTGACCTTTTTTGAACGGATTCCCGGTGATACCTTGATGAGCTCTGCTTTTTAGTCGCTTTCTCAAAAGCCTCTGTCTTCAAAGTCGTTTTTAATAATCCCTTAAGGTATTTCTTCTATTGACTTGCATGTGCGCGGGCGCCCTAGTATCTTTTGGCCATGAAAAACACGAACATCTTATACCTAATCGCCCTGCTAAGTTCTTTACTCTTTGCTAAACCAGAACCCTATGATAAAATTCTCGCTGTAGTAGACGGCGAGATTATTTTGTATTCAGATTTGATGGATGTTGTCTATCAGATGAGAAACTATCCTTCATTCAAAGGATTGCCATCTAGAGAAATTGAACAGACCTTGCTTTTACAATTGATTGACGACAAAATTTTGTTGGCGCAGGCTCGTACTGACACGCTAAACGCAACCGATGAAGAGCTCAATGCTCGAGTAAATGAACACCTCGAGAGACTTTCTCAGTCACAGGGGTTGACCCAAGAGGCTTTGGCGCAGGCCGTACGCAGCCAAATGGGGATTTCGTTAAAGGAGTTTAGAGAGCAGTTGAAGGAGCGTTTTCGCGAGGATATCGCCAAACAAAAAATTCGGGGTCGTTATGTAGGTGCCTCAACTCCGACTCCTGGTGAAGTTCAAGAATTCTACGAAGGCTATAAGGATTCTCTTCCTGCAGAATTTAACTCTTATCGTTTAAGTCACCTTCAGATTAAAATTAAGGTTGATCAAGCACATCTAGATTCGATAAAAACTCTGGCGGATTCGGTGGCGGCAAAGTTGGGAAGAGGAGAAAGCTTTGAAGCGTTAGCTGAAAAATATTCTGATGATGAGGCGACGAAATACTATGGGGGAGATTTGGGGTTTATCACGAAAGGGGCCCTAGATCCCTTATTTGAGAGACAGGCCTTTAAGATGGAGCAGGGTCAGTTTACGGATGTGCCTGTAAAAACACATTTAGGTTTTCACCTTATTAAAATCTTGGCGAAAAAAGACAATGAAATACGAGTCGCCCAAATTTTATTCAATGTGGTGCCAACTGCCGAAGATACTATTCGTTGGCGTATGCTTGCGGATTCTTTGCAAAAAAATGCAAGCAAAGAAAATTTTGTGAATTTAGCTCAAAAATATTCTGAAGATAAACTCACTAAAGACAAAGGGGGCGATTTAGGATGGTTTGCCTCTGCGGAGCTTAATGAGAAATATCGAGACGTCGTTGAAAAAATGAATAAGGGTGACGTGAGCGCTGTCGTTGATATTGATGGAGACTTTCACATCTTTTACTTGGCGGATTATGAAGCTGAGCGGCGCTTAAACTTAGAAGAAGATTGGGTGAAAATTCAAGAATATACACAGAGTTATGCCGCGAATGAAAAGTTGCAAGAGCTGTTAAAAGGTTGGCGTAAAAACTATTACATCGAAATCAGAGATCCCGATTTTAAAGCGCCTTAAGTCAGATGAACGATTCTTATCAAGTGTTGGCCCCCTATTACGATGAGGTAATGGAGCACGTAGATTATCTCAAGTGGAGTCGTTTTTTAGAACGTGTTTTTCAAAAGTATCGAATTCCTTTAAAGAAGGTACTTGAACTGGCTGGAGGTACGGGTCGACTTAGGAGTTCGTGGCAAAGACGATTTCCCTTTTATGTTCTCACGGATCTGTCTTCTCTGATGTTGTATCAAAGCAGTGGAATTCAGGGACCAAGGGCCTGTGTTGATATGAGACACGTTCCCTTTAAGAATGAAGTCTTTGATCTGAGTTTTTGTTTGTATGATTCGTTTAACTATTTGTTGATTGAAAAAGACATGGCAGACACCCTTGCCGAGGTTTTGCGAGTTACTCGCACGGGTGGGTATTTCCTTTTTGACGTGATTACAGAGCAAATGTGTCTCGAATTCTTTGATGATTTTGTCGACTTTCAAGAGACATCATCGGGGGTTCACATTTATCGTCAATCTGATTATGATCTTGAAAAAAGATTACAGCGCAACCGTTTTACTTATTTCATTCCTCAAGAGAGTGGGCTCTTTCAGAAATGTACAGACCAGCACATTCAAAAAATCTGGTGGCGTACAGAAATCGAAGAACAAATTCGACGCAGCGGTTGGGAACTTGTTGAAGTCATGGGCGATTTCACGGTTAAACCCAGTAACGAAGATTCTTTAAGGCT
>JBNKYI010000283.1:0-3911 GCA_050300815.1 Fibrobacterales bacterium | reverse complement strand
CCGATAGCAGTAAACAATTCCGGTAATGTTTTGGTGCCACCTAAAGATAAGGCCCGACGGTAAGCGGTTAAAGCACTAGCAGGATCTGCCAGGCTGTTACGCCAAACCTGCAACGCCCCTATTTGTGCCATGCCGTATTCGATGTAATAAAAAGGCACCTCAAAGAGGTGGAGCTGACGGTGCCATGAGGTGGCGAGATGCTCTTCAAGACCGCTCCAATCGACTCCGGGAGCAAATCGTTTTTGCAGTTCGAGCCAATAAGCGGTGCGTTCATCGAGGGTGTGTTTGGGGTGAGAATACATCCAAATTTGAAAGGCATCAATGGTGGCGACCCAACAAAGCAGTCGAAAAACTTCTGCGAGCTCGCCTTCAACGGCGCGTAAAGCCTCATCTTCGCTATAGAATTCATAGAGAAAGTGACTGCCGATGCGTTCCATACTCATCGATGCGACTTCGGCAATTTCGCTGGGAATACTTCTATAGGCGCTGTGTTTTAAGTCGGCCATTAAGAATTGGTGAAAGCTGTGGCCGGC
The DNA here is from genome assembly GCA_050300815.1 of Fibrobacterales bacterium. Taxonomy (GTDB): domain Bacteria; phylum Fibrobacterota; class Fibrobacteria; order Fibrobacterales; family CAWVXU01; genus JBNKYI01. The sequence goes on along the minus strand of JBNKYI010000283.1, from coordinate 3,378 downwards.
TTCGTGTAGCAAGGTGAAAATATCGCTATTGGTACCAACGGCATTCATGAAAATATAAGGAAGACGGTTTTCATCAAGAGAGCATTGGTAGCCGCCGGGAGCTTTGCCCAGTCGGGAGTCTAAGTCGAGTAACTTCATATCTTTCATCTGAGTGAACCAAGCCCCCAGTTCGGGATCGATGCGCTGAAAAATGCGTTCGATCCCATCGACCAAATCGCTGGATTTTTCAAAGGGCTTTAGTGGAGAGCGACCGAGGGGATCACAAGCTAAGTCCCACGGGCGTAGAGTTTCAAGCCCCATTTGTTGCTTGCGTTTTTCGAGAACTTTGGCATAGCGGGGAACCACGTGTTCTTCGACGGCTTTATGAAAGGCCCGACAGTCTTCGGCGGTGTATTCGAAGCGTTCTTTGGCCGCAAAAATATAATCGATGAAGCTTTCAAAACCCGCTTGACGACTCACCTTTTGCCGCAGTTGAAAAAGAGACTCGAAGTGGTGATTGAGCGCGTCGCGGTGCTCGCCGCGACAAGAGGCGACAGTGCGCCAAGCCTTTTCACGAATGTCGCGATCGGCGACTTCTTGGTATTTAGCCATCTGTGATAAGGTGCGGGTTTGACCTTCAAACTCAACGCTTAAACTACCCGTAAGCTGTTGATACTTTTGAACTTCAAGTGAAATTTCTGTCTCTACGGGGATGTTTTCTGCTTTGAAAAGGGCGATGCTGTTACGCACTTTTTTTATCCAATAATCGTAGTAAGGATCTAGGTTTTTGAGTAAAGGGGTGTTGACCAGTTTTCGATTGAGCACATCAAACCATTCGGTAACCTTCGGATCAATGATTTCAATGTAGTGTTGCCAAGCTTTGGCATGAATTTCTTCTTTGGTGGCGCAAGTCATGTTGATATACAGGCGGCTACTCTTCTCAAAGATCGAGCTGTTGAGCTCGTTCCAGTCTGCGATCCATTTTTCGAGATCAGCAGCGGTGGCAAATGATCTGATAGATAGCTCTTCGTATTGAGTCTCGACATTTTCGAGATTCATAGGGTCGAAATCTGAAGGGAGATAAGTGCGGGGAAATTGAGTTCCCGGCTGAGGAAGGTGAGCTAAAACATCTGTGGCCATAAAATCCTGCTTTTTTGAAGGGAAATCTAGCAAGTCCCTAAGTTTAAAAAAAAGAAAAAATGAAAAACCACCAGCATTGCCAGTGGTTCTTTCTTACGATGTCTTAAGGTGCTTTTCTAAAAATAGAGTTGTAAACGAATTTTTAGAGAGACCCCCAAAACTATTTAACTTCTTCAGCAGGAGCAGCAGCTTCTTCAGCAGGAGCGGTCGCTGAATCTGCGGGGGCTGCAACTGAATCTGCAGGAGCAGCTACAGTGTCTGCAACGGGAGCTTCAACCACTGGCGTGGCTTCTGGAGCCGGGGTTTCTGCCGCTTTCTCTTCTTTGTTACAAGCAGCGAGAGCCAGCATAGCAATAGCAATAAAAGTGAGTTTTTTCATAGTTTTTCCTTCCTGTTTACCTCGAAAATCAAAAACGACAGCGTTTTGATTTTTTCTGGTGACTCAAAGGTAACAAGAAAACGTTTTTTTTGGAGTGGAGCTTCTCGGTCGATTTTAAGAGGCTGCAATATTATTAACTTTGGGCGGATTCCCTTAAGGAGTGGCTCTCAGCGCTTGCGACCTATGAAAAATGAAATTTTAAAAAGACGAACGTTCGCCATTGTGTCTCACCCTGATGCCGGTAAAACAACAATTACCGAGAAATTTTTGTGGTATGGAAACGTCATTCGCGAAGCGGGCCACGTACGCGCTAAATCAAACCGCAAGCACACGACTTCTGACTGGATGAAGATTGAGCAGCAACGGGGAATCTCAGTGAGCTCTTCGGTGATTAATTTTCCCTATAAAGATCGCTACTTTAATCTCGTTGACACTCCGGGGCACGACGACTTTTGCGAAGACACCTTTAGAGCCCTTACTGCGGTTGACTCGGCTCTTGTTCTTATCGATTCGGTCAATGGGGTAGAAAAACAGACCATTAAATTAATGGAAGTCTGTCGTATGCGCAAGACGCCAATCATTACCTTTATTAACAAAATGGACCTTGATGGACGCGATGTCATTGAATTGGTCGATGAAATTGAAGAGGTGCTCGGAATTAAAGCGATTCCTTTTACTCTGCCGATTGGTTATGGAAAAAAATTTGGTGGAGTGTTTAATATTGCAGATAACACTTTGCACACCTACACCCGAGAAAAGGGAAAAGGTCAGATCATTCAACTCTCAGGCTATGACGATCCCCAATTAACGGAATTCTTTACGGAAACCGAATTGGCGGAATTTGCCGAGCGCTATGAGTTGGTGACTGGAGTGATGGATCCTTTTGACCGCGACGAATATTTGGCGGGCAAAATGTCGCCGGTTTTTTTCGGTTCAGCCATTGCTAATTTCGGAGTGCAGCATTTGTTAGATGCTTTTTGTGATCTAGCCCCCGCACCTTTACCCCGTGAATCGGATGCTCGCGATATTGTTCCTACCGAAGAAACCTTTTCGGCTTTCGTGTTTAAGATTCAAGCTAATATGGATCCCAATCACCGCGACCGCACAGCATTTATTCGCATTTGCTCAGGCAAGTTTGAGCGCGGTGGCAAAGTTTATCACTGTCGCAGTGGCAAAAATTTTAAGCTTTCGGCCCCTACGAGTTTTGTCGCTCAAGATAAAGAAGTGATTGAAGAAGCCTATGCTGGAGATATCGTAGGGATCAATGATCCTGGAATGTTCAACATTGGTGACACCATCACCGAAAAAGAGAAGTTTAAGTTTAAAGGTATCCCCGACTTTGCTCCTGAATATTTTGCTCGTGTGGTTTTAATGAATCCCATGAAGTCTAAACAGATGAATAAAGGGGTGCAACAGTTGACCGAAGAAGGTGCCACTCAATTGTTTATGCCTGTCAATGGCACGGTACCTGTGATTGGAGTGGTGGGAGAACTTCAATTTGATGTGCTTAAATTTCGCATTGAAAGTGAATATGGTGCAGATGTCAATTTAGAGCGCATGCCGATTTATCAAGCCCGCTGGGTTTTGGGAGACTCTAAAGAAAAAATCAAATTCGAAAGCGAATATAAACACGATATTTATTCAGACAAACGCGAGCAGTTGGTGTGTTTATTTCCCAACGAATATCGCTTGAATTTGGCGATGAAAAATTTTCCTGATTTGAGATTTGAAAGAACTTTTGAGTAGGGGCTAAGAAGGCGCCAATCTGTTTTTTAAAAGTTCTTTGCTCTTCGTTGATCCCCCAAACTGGCCTAATTGATTGGTGCTGATCTTCTAGGCTCAGTCGATAAATACAGGTCTATTTGAACAAGAAGGAAGAG
>JBNKYI010000282.1:0-3945 GCA_050300815.1 Fibrobacterales bacterium | reverse complement strand
CTGCAGCCCATTGGGATAAAGTTAGGGGATTAGAAATAAAAGCATAAACATCTTGAACAGAACGATGGATATAGATACTTAAGTATTCAACAGGCATCATAGTTATTATTCCTTTTTGTTTTTCAAAAAAGATAACATTCATTTGATTGCTCAGTCCGCCAAATCATCCCACTTGTCTTTACTTGGCCCATCATCGTAGGTTCCATCTCTTTTAAATTTGAAAAACTTAATTAAGGCGCTTAAAGCGGGAATGCCCATCAGCTCTAAAATATTTAGACAAACTAAAAAGAATATCGCTACATAGAATCCATTTTGAAAATCACTTAACTCCATCCTTTTAATGGGGTTTTTAGCCACCTCTTTAATCGTCACCATCATCACGGCTATAAGACTAATTCCTATGGCCATAACTTGTTTTTTAAAAAATTCCATTCTCCTCCTTATACATCAAAAAATGACTCGCTCTTAAAACTTCAAATCCCCTATAAATCTTCAGTCTTAAACTCACTATACCCCTCATAGAAATAACTCACATCAATCCCCTTCATATACGTCACATGATCATTAATTTTATCGGTGAGCGCATTTTTTAAAAGATGCTTAATCTCTATATCTTTAATCATACTTCATTCCATTGCCAAGAGATAATCAGCCTTGTTGACTAAATTCCAATCAACCACTTTTTTAAGTTCTTTGCTAAAAACCAACTTCACTCTTTGACCTTCGGTGGAGGAAGTTCGCCATCTGCTCCCCAACTTTTAACAGATTCACCGTCTACCAAGTACCCTTGAGCTGCTGAATCCATGACCTGTAGAGTTTGCTTCCAGCGCTCTTCTTCTAGCTCTTGTCGCTCAATAAATTCTTTAAGCGCCTGATTATAAGCCAACTTTTACTTCTCTGCATAGAATTCGTCATTTTAACCAATCCTTGTTCAATTTCGGGCAAAAGCCTTACAGAAGTTATACTCATAAAACATCCAACAGAATACTTTGTAATACAACATAATATTAAATCAAACTTGCAGCAATAATAAAGCCCCGAGTTTCACTCAGGGCTTTGCGCTCACTCAATTAATATAACGTCACAATACTTACAACAACAACAAAACAAAAAGCTGCGCAGTCAAAATCCTCAACAACATCGTTAAAGGATAAACCGAAGCATAAGCAATAGACTGAGCCGAAGAATTGGCTAAACTATTCGCATAACCCAACGCCGGAGGGTCAGTCATTGATCCCGCCATTAAGCCCGAAAGGCTGAGGTAGTTAATTCCTTTTAAACGACCGATCAAGCCCCCGGTGAATACAGGAATAAACGTAATCGCCATACCCATCAACAACCAAGACAGACCATCAGCACTCGTAATTGCAGGGATAAAATTTTTACCCGAACCAAGGCCCACACAGCCTAAGAAAAGTACGATACCAATCTCACGAAGCGCTAAGTTTGCACCTGGGTGAATGTAAAAGCTCAACGGACCCATTTTGCCCAAACGTCCTAAGATCAACGCGACAACGAGAGGACCTCCCGCCATACCCAATTTGACTGGCATGGGCACACCCGGCAAGGGCACCGCCACACTTCCCAAAATCAAACCTAAGGCAATGCCTAAGAAAAGAGGAAGAATATTGGGATGGTGAAGCGCCTTAGGGGTATCCCCCAATTCCTTGAGAACCATTTCCATATCTTGCTCAGGAGCGACAACAGTAACAATATCCCCCAATTGCAAGCTCATGCTCGGCGTAGGTGAAAATTGCATGCCTGCTCTGATGATGCGTGTAACATTCGCTCGATAACGCCCAATGAGGTTTAGAGCAAGCAGGTTTCCTCGAGTCACTTTCTCAGAGGTGATTAAAACCTTTCTAGTGGCCATACGACCACCGACCTGACGAAGGTCGACTTTGGCTTCAGCCCCCGTTAACATTTTAAGATGGTCAAGAGCTTCAGCACTGCCTACTGCCAAAATCACATCTCCGTGATCAAGGGTCACCTCTGGGGTTGCAGGAAAGGCATCTTCACCGCCTTTTTTCAATACCCGAGAAATCACGACATTCCCTTTATTCAGTTCAATCAATTTTTGAACGGTATTGCCTGCGCAGTTTGGATTTTGAATCTCGAGATTCACAACTTCTAAGGTACTGCCACTGCTTTGGTTATTGTTATCAAATTCGGCCTGTTCATTTGCCACTTTGATTTTAAAGAACATTCGAATAAGTATGGCAGAAAGAATGATCCCCATGATGCCAAAGGGATAGGCAACCGCATAACCAATGCCTGCGGCTTTCGAAGCCTCAGAGCCCATGGCTTCAACTAAAGTGGCTTGGGCGGCACCCAGACCTGGCGTGTTAGTGACCGCGCCACTTAAAACCCCTACCATAACTTCAGTAGGTATATCAAACAAGTAGTGAAAGATTGCGGCAATGGCTGCACCTGATAACACGATATACGAGGCAATTAGATTAAAGCGCAAGCCCGAAGAACGAAGGCTTTTAAAGAAACCAGGCCCCACTTGAATTCCAATCGTGTACACAAAAAGCACCAACCCAAATTCTTTGATAAAATGAAGTACGTGCCCGTCAATCTGCACTCCAAAGGCACCTAGGGCTAAACCGCTAAACAGCACGCCCGCAATTCCAATTCGAATGCCTCCAAATGAGATTTTCCCGATGTAAACACCGAGTACACTAGCGATGGCGAGATAGAAGATGCTATATGCAGTTCCTCCGCCTAAAAAAAGGTCTTCCATTTTATTCTCCTTTAAAAAAACTCTTTAGCCCGCAGAGTTGAATAAAATGAATAAGGCAGGTGTTCTGACTTGTACGTGAACTAGCTTCATCTCTCATTCGTCGAGTCTCAACTAGCAAGTACATACAGCGGTGGGTCCGTTCTTGCTTCTCACAAGATTCCCTTTTGAATCACTTGGATACCTTACTCTGTGTAGAGTGGTTTGACTACAACGGTAAAGGTAGCCATAATAAGAAAAGACTTTGGACAGATTCGCAACAATATGTCACTTTGTCTGCCGTATGTCTTTTTGTCATGCCCCTCTTTTGACGTTACTCTTCCTTGTGCTTTTCTTTTGTGCGATTCCCTTCAAACAACCGACAACCAAGTACGAATTATCCCTAAACAAAAATCCCTTCGCAAAAAGAGAAGGGATTAAAAAGGAATTTTAAAACTCGACGAAACAGAGTTAAAAACCGCTAAATTTTCATTAAAGTATCGGCCTTTGACTCCAATTTCGATTTTTCTGATCCCGAAAGAAATTTATCTACTGCAACAGCACATTCGCGTCCTTCGTGAATCGCCCAAACAACCAAAGACTGACCACGGCGCATATCGCCCGCAGCAAAAACCTTATCGACAGATGTCTTAAAATTTTGTGCGTGAACATTGCCGCGCTCGTCATAATCAACGCCTAACTGATTTAACATTCCCTCTTGCTCAGGGTGTAAAAAACCCATGGCTAAAAGCGCCATTTCACAAGGAATATCGCGAACAGAGCCCTCTACGTCTTTGGGGATCATACGGCCATTCTCTTTTACCCATTCGACATCGGCGATGGTCAAAGATTTCAATTTGCCATTTTCATCGCTATTAAAAGACTTCGTTGTCACACACCACTGACGTTCGACACCTTCTTCATGAGAAGAAGAGGTTCTCAGCATCATGGGCCAATTAGGCCAAGGTGTTGAAGCGGCACGTCCTTCAGGAGGCTTTGGCATAATCTCAAACTGAGTCACGCTTTGGGCCCCGTGGCGATTTGAGGTTCCGACACAGTCAGATCCCGTATCTCCACCGCCAATCACTACGACGTTCTTGCCAGTGGCAAGCAATTCTTTTTCGCATTCTTCACCGCGGTGATCGCGCAAAACTTTTTTACCCGCAACTCGACTGTTATTTTGCGAAAGAAAATCCATCGCGAAATAAACGCCTTCGCAATCT
>JBNKYI010000281.1:0-3973 GCA_050300815.1 Fibrobacterales bacterium | reverse complement strand
TTATTTTGACAGTGAAGGCGTGTTGACACAGCCTTTGAGTGTAATCGAAAAGGGGGTTCTTAACTGCTACCTCTATAATCTAGAGAGCGCGGCAGTAGATGGCGTTTCTCCTACGGGTAATGGTTCTAGGGGATATTCGGGAAAGTCGGGAACGAGTTTTAATAATTGCGTGGTAGATAAGGGAACTTCTTCACTCGATGCACTTTTAAAACAAATTTCTCGGGGAGTATACATTGTGAAACTTGAAGGGGGATCGGGTTGTTCGTCAATCAGCGGAGACATTTCTATAGGAGCCCAAGGCTTTTGGGTTGAGAATGGAGAAATCAAACATCCTATTGATAGTTTGACTTTGAGTTCAAATTTTTATGATTTACTGCAAAGATTGGTAGGGATTTCTGATCGCTATAACGACAGTTTTTCTTCAGTTAAAGTTCCCGACCTTCTCGTTGAAGAAATGAGTGTGGCTGGATAATGATAGAGTGTAAAGACATGAGTTTTTCTTATGATAACTCCCCTTTACTTCACAAGGTGAATTTACAGTGGAAATCTTCAGAGCTCAACATGCTCCTCGGTCGAAACGGAGCGGGTAAGTCGACTTTTTTGCGCCTGTTGGCAAATTTACTTGATCCGAGCCAGGGTGAAATTACATGGAATAAATCAAGAAAGGTAGACTTCAATCAATTGATAGCTTCGATAGAGTCTCCTCACTTGCCTTCGTCTATTTCAGCACGCCGTTTTTTGCATGAAAATCTTTCTTGGTACGATAGGGCTCGACTTGACGATATTGATAGTGAATTAGAAATGTGGGGGGTACCTACAAGAAAAAAAATGGGAGAACTCAGTCAGGGCAATCTGCAAAAAGTTCAAATTTTGCGCTGTTTATTATCGGGATGCCCCTACGTAATTTTTGACGAGCCTACGGCTCATCTAGATCCGGTGCAAGTTCATTATTTTTGGTCTAAGATCAGAGAATATCAAAGTGCAGGCACCTCTTTTTTCGTTTCTTCTCATCACCTTTCTGAAATGTTTGTACCTCGAAGTAAGGTGTATTTGCTTCATGGGGCATCTATTGACGAAGTTGAGCCCGATAAACCTTGGCGCTGGAGAGTGCTCTGGAAGGATTTGAAAAAAGATCATTATTGTGATGAAGATTTTTTTGAAGGTACAATGGAAGCCTGCAATGAATACATCGCGCTAGAAATACAAAAAGGCCGGCAGTTATTGCAGATGGTTGCCGCTGACTGGGAAGTTGGAGAAGAAGATAGGGGAAGACTGTGAAAAAATGTTTTCGCTTTATCTGGTTTGAATGGAAGGTCTTTTTCAGAGAGAGTCGTTATTGGATTCCTTTTTTCATTCCTCCTGTTTTATTTAGTCTCACATTTTTTATTGAAGCTCGACTGAGTCAAGGAATGTTTGATCGCTTTGCCATATTTTTGGGATCGATGTCTTTGAGCTTGGGTGCTGATCGTATCAGTTTAGAACGCGAACGCAAGATGCTTGAACTTACGGCGATGTTGCCTTTGTCGCGCAGATTGATTTTTTGGTCAAAAACATTGTCGGTGATTTTGATTCCCCTCATTTTTTGGGGAATAACGGTATTTGCTTTTGTGATGTGGTATGGTTCTTCGGTTTTGTCTTCTCTTGCCCATGCGACTCAGTGGCTAGGATGGACTCTGCTCGGCTTGTCTGTGATTTTATGGCTGAGCGTCAAAGCTAAACTGGCCAGTCAACTGGGGATTCTTTTTTTCTTGAGTTCTGTATTTGGCCAAGGTATTGCCGATTTAACGAATTGGCCAATAGGGGTCATTGGATGTGTGATATTTGCAATGATTCTAATTGTCTACGAAGATAGGACTTTGTGGTGGAAGGCTAAGGCCTGAGAGGTAAAAAGAAGCTTAAATTCCAACGCCTTCCATTTCAAAAACCAGTTTGTAAACGGTTTCTTCAATTTTTTCAACCCTTAGAATAACTGAAGGATTTTTGTATTCATCAGATTCAATATAAATGAGCTTCATGCCTTCAGAGAGATCAAATGGCGAAACAATGATACAAGAAACACAGCGGATGTTTTCATCAATCTTAATTGCGTGAATGGGCGTTTCTTCATATTGGTTAATGTCAAAAAGTAACCGAATGACCTCGGGGACACGAGTCTTGAAGCGAATGTTTTTACGGCGATTTGAATCTTGATTTTTCATGTCTCTATTGTAATAAAAAAGGAGAAGCTGTGCTTCTCCTTTTTATGATATAAAAGAAATATAAAGCTATCGTTTAGGGCCAGAATAAATGTATTTGGGGCGAATAATTGGGGTTCCCTTTCCATCGCGAGCCTGCTCTCTTTCGTACACGATTTGAGCGGCAATTCCCACACATCGCGACATGCCGAATAAGACGGTATAATAGCTTTCGTCATCAAATCCCATCGCGGTCAAAAGCGAGCCTGAAACAGAATCGACATTGGGGTAGGGATTAGAAACTTTGGGCTGCTTTTTTAAGAACTCGACGCCTTGAATTCGCATGGCTTTAGCCATTAAAAACAGTGGATGCTCAGAGCAAATTTCTTCGCCCAACTTGTATTGAACCGTCGCACGAGGGTCTTCAACGCGTAAAACGGCATGACCAAATCCAAAAAGCTTTTCTTTGTTATCCCACAATTTGTTCAAGAAGGCGTTGACTTTATCAGAGTCGGTGGGGTCGCCCACTTCATTCAACGCGCGCTTGAGAAAACGCAGACATTCTTGGTTGGCCATTCCATGCAATGGGCCTGCAAGTCCACTCATGGCTCCTATGAGAGAGCCGTACATGTCTTCATGACCTGAAGCGACCGCTTTGCCTATAAACGTCGATAAATTTCCGCCGCCATGGTCAAAATGGAGAATATCAAAAACCCTCATCAAATGAGTGAATTCTTGGGGCATGCCTTCAATTCCGAGCATGCGAGTAAAGTTTTCCATGTAGCCATATTCAGGAGAGTAAGGGATGGGATCGCCAAGTCCTTCGCGGATACGGTAAATGGCCGCAACCAAAGTAGGGAGCTGAGCCACGACATTGAGAGCTTCTTCACTGTAGTTTTTAGTTTGGGCAAACATTCCCAAATAATTTAAACCGGCGACCAACCACTTCATTGGATGGCCTTCTTTGGGAAGGGCTTTGAGACAGTCGATGACCTTTTCAGGAAGATTTGCTTTTTGCGCAATGTCTTGACGATAGCGACTCAACTCTTCAGGAGTTGGCAGTTCTCCCTTAAAAAGCAGGTAAATCACTTCTTCGGGATCATAATGCGATAATTCAGAGATGGGGTAACCGCGATAGTAAAGCCCTAGCATTGGATCTACCGTAGAAGTGGGGCAATAGCCCACGGGAACTCCGCGCAGACCAGTTTCAAGATGGGCTTCAGTGACTTCGAATAATACTTTGGGTTCACTCATGGTCCCAAACTCCTATAGTTTTTGAAGAGAAAAAAGTTAAGAGGGTGTTTAGAGACACCTTATGAAAATCAAGGCAGCACCTTGAATTAGAGGGCCTCACCCCAGAGGCCAAAGAAATAAAAGTGTTCATGCAAATAAACATAAAACTCGCTTGTTTTGTCCGAAGACTAGATGTTAGGGGGTCTCAAAAGCTCCCTAATAATAGTAATTGTTGTCAAGTGCGAAAAATTTACAAGTCACAAAGGCAAAGATTTTTTTTTCTAACGCGACTTTTTGTACATGGCATTGATTTCTCGATCTCTGAAGCCCATGAGATAAAGAATCGAGTCGAGTCCGAGTTGAGACATCGAGGTTTGGGCATTTTCGCGTACAATGGGCTTGGCGTGAAAGGCAATCCCTAAACCGGCACTTCCCAGCATCGGCAAATCATTTGCCCCGTCTCCGACGGCGATGGTCTGTTCGAGCTGAATGCCCTCAATTTCGCAGAGGCGTTTGAGAATTTCAGCTTTTTTGGGGCCATTTACAATGTCTCCCAAAACGTTTCC
>JBNKYI010000280.1:0-3980 GCA_050300815.1 Fibrobacterales bacterium | reverse complement strand
CAGCCACATTAATCTTGCAGGCACACGGATTTAAAGCGCGCTATGTCAAAGGTTTTGCTCACCCCGTTCAAATGCAAAAAAACGTCTGGGTCTACACATCAACCAAAGCCCACGCTTGGGTAGAATACAACGATCAAGGTCAATGGATCACTTGGGATCCAACTCCCCCGGGATTTTTTCCCGCCCAACTCAAAGATCCCACAAGTTTTTATTTCAACAATTTTCTTTTCAAATTCAAAGAAATTTGGTTTTATTGGAAAAACGGACAGTGGATTCAAAGCCTAGAAGAATTAGGAATGAGCACAACCGTTTACATTCCCTATGTATTGTTCATTGCCCTTCTTCTGCTCTTGATCTATCGTCAAAAATGGTCTGCTCAACTGCGTTACATCGATAGACTCATTCTCAAAGACCAACGAAAGGATCTGCACAACAAACCCTTACTTATTCAAATTAGCGAATTAGAAAAAAACAGAGAAAGCAGAAGACTCAAACGACTTGATAAAATACGCACAACGTATTTGAGCCGAAGATTTAAAAATTAAAGAACACCTCTCACTCAAAAAGATTTTCTTGTTCTCCTTTGGGCGCTTGCAAGCCTAACTTCAACCACGATTTTTTGGTCGCCATTCTCCCCCGAGGAGTTCGTTTCAAAAATCCTTCTTGAATCAAATAAGGTTCATAAACTTCTTCAAGAGTGTCTAATTCTTCGTCGAGAGCAGCGCCTAACGTCGACAAGCCAACAGGGCCACCATCGAACTTTTTAACGATGCTCTCTAGAATACGACGATCCATTTCATCTAAACCATCTTCATCAATTCCCAGCATTTTTAAAGTGCGCAAAGCGATATCTTCGGTAATTACTCCATCGCCTTTTACCTGAGCAACATCACGGCATCGTCTCAAAATGCGATTGGCAATTCTCGGTGTACCTCTACACATAGAAGAAAGTCGATCAGCTGCCCCCTCTTCGATTTCAATGTCGAGAAGTTTGGCCGAGCGAATAAAAATTCTTTTTAGCTCTTCTCTCTGATAATGGTTAAGGCGAAATTGTATGCCAAAGCGGTCACGCAATGGGCTCGAAAGCATTCCCGAACGAGTGGTTGCTCCAACTAAGGTGAATTTTTTCAGTGGCAGATTTACCGATTTAGCCATCGGTCCCGTCTCTAGCATGATGTCTAAACGAAAATCTTCCATCGCCGAATACAAGTACTCTTCGACAACTCGAGGCAAACGGTGAATTTCATCAATGAATAAAATATCCCCTTCATTCAACCCCGTCAAAAGACCTGCAAGGTCTGAAGCCTTGTCGAGAACTGGGCCCGAGGTGATATGTAGTTTGCCCCCCATCTCTTGGGCCACAATTCCGGCAAGAGTGGTTTTGCCCAAGCCCGGAGGGCCAGCCAACAAACAGTGATCTACGGGTTCTCTGCGTCCCTGAGCCGCGCTTAACGAAACGCTGAGGTGTTCTTTTAAAGACTCTTGCCCAATAAACTCGGCTAGAGATTGAGGCCTAAGAGTTGCTTCTTGCTCATTATCAAAGCCCTCTTGTTGGGGTGCGATAATTCGATCTCTCATGAGTGCCTCAAGGCTTCGGTAATCAATGTCGCAATATCCCGATTTTCACCCAAAATTTTTTCAGCCTTTTCAACGGCTTTACGGGCAGTCAAGTCTTTAACTCCCAAACTGATCAATGCCATCACGGCTTCTGAAGCCACTTGATCTAGCGGCGAGCCTTGCAGTTCAAGCGCCGCCCATTTCGAAAGTTTCGACTTCAATTGAAGAACCAGTAACTCTGCCGTTTTTTTGCCTATTCCCTTGAGTTTTGTCAGAGCCACAATATTTTCTGACGCGATTCGTTCGGCGAGGTCTGTAGGCGATATTTCAGATAATATTCTCTGGGCGAGCTTAGGGCCCACTCCATTCACTTCAATTAGAAGCAAAAACATTTCTTTTTCTAATTCATTTAAAAATCCAAAGAGCGTTAACGCATCTTCACGCACAGCGAGATAAGTGTAAAGACTTACATCTTCGCCTTTTTGCAATTGATGAGAGCAAGAAAGAGTCACCTCTGCTCCATAGCCTACGCCATTTGCATTGATGATCACTTTTGTCGGTTTTAAATCAACAACCCGACCGAATAGCATTTCTATCATAACACACCTTTTAACTGGGGAAAGCTCATCCCCACCCAAGCCATGGCTAAAGCATCTGAGGCATCGGCCGGTCGAGGAATTTCTAATAAGCCCAAGTGTTCTTTAACCATCAAGGCCACCTGCTCTTTATCTGCAGAACCCCGCCCAGTCACAGCTTGCTTAATTTCTCTAGGACTTAAGGTAACAACTTCACACGCAAATCGAATGGCCGAAGCAATTACAACACCCCGCGCTTGCCCCAACAGCAACGCCGAACGGACATTGCGAGACAAAAATACATCTTCGAGAACCAACCTCTGAGGTCGATACATTTCAAAAACCTGTTCGAGCCCCTCACTCAGTCTTTTTAAACGCGGAACAAGTTCTTTTTCTGTGCCGCAGCGAATCACCCCATACTCAAGAACCTTGATTCCCCCTTTGGGCACAGACTCTAAAAGGGCGTATCCTGAAACTCGAGATCCGGGATCCACTCCCATGAATATCATTCTTCGCCTTCGCTCTCACTAAACTCGATATTGTGATACACCTCTTGAACATCATCTAGATCTTCAAACTTCTCAATCATTTTATTGAGAGTCACCTCAGCCTCTACCGAGACACTTAATCTATTTTCGGGTAAATACGTCAATTCAGCCTGAATCGGCTCAATGCCTTTTTCTTCTAAAACCTTTAAGACCGAACCAAAGGCGTCGGGGGGAGTCACAACCTCAAAAACTTCGTCATTGCTTGAGAGGTCTTCTGCCCCCGCTTCAACGACCCATTCAAAAAGTTCTTCTTCTGCAAAATTTTTAGAAAGAATAATTTGACCCACGTGTTGAAAACCCCAAGCAACCGCACCGCTCTCACCCATATTGCCACCATACTTTGAGAAAATGTTGCGAACTTCGGCAACCGTGCGGGTTTTATTATCTGTCAATGTCGTTACGATAAAGGCAGTGCCTTCAACTCCATAGCCCTCATAGATCAATTCATCTAAATCTTTACCGTCATTCCCACCTACCCCTGCTTTTATGGCCGACTCAATATTTTTATTCGGTAAACTCTGAGATTTTGACTTGGCGATGGCCGCCCGCAAACGAGGATTTGCTTCAGCATCTCCTCCACCGAGTTTCGCCGCAACGGTAATTTCTTTTAAAAGCTTTCCCCACATTTTCTGGCGCACAGAATCTTGTCTCGCCTTGCGGTGTTTCGTGTTTGCCCACTTACTATGTCCGGCCATGGTAAAATAGACTCCTCTAGTTAGCAACCCTTAGAGATTGTCTCTAAAAACTGCGATCACTGTTCATCTTGATAAATTCCTTATTAAAGGCATCAATCGCATCAGCCATATAACTCGCAATTTCTCGACGTCCTTTAACGCTCATCATATATTCTTCATCTTCAGGATTAGAAATAAATCCTATTTCAAAAAGCACTGCGGGCATAAAGGCACCAACCAATACGTAAAAGCCAGCCTGACCTGCTCCCGTTCCGTGTTTGCGAATTTTTTTGTGATTCTTTTCAAAACTCTTTACAATCTGATCTGCAAACTTCTCACTCTCTTTCGTATAAAGATTGAGTTGATGTTCAAGCATAATCCAATCTACAGGAGAGAGCTCTTTCTTTCCATGAGAGTCGGTTTCGTCCTCGACAAATTCATTCTCGCGGCGAGCCATCGCTTTGTCTTCTTCTGAAACGGCTTCTCTCAAAATGTAAACCTTAAAACCCTTAACTTCTTTTTTTCGCTTTTTCGAACCATCAATTGCGTTCGCGTGTAAACTGACAAAAAGATCCCCTCCTTTTTTTGATGCAATTTCGGGGCGCTCTTTAAGTGTTTTAAAAACA
>JBNKYI010000279.1:0-4010 GCA_050300815.1 Fibrobacterales bacterium | reverse complement strand
TGCTTTTTCTCTCCTACAGTACTGTGCACTATTTTTTGAGAACATGTATGAGTGCATGTTTCATTAAGAAGAAAACAGTTACATATAGATAAGCTAGGAAGCACCTAGCTCAAACACAAAGAAAAAAAAGAAGAAAAACAAAACAAAAGCGATGGCTAAAGAGATCGATAACGTTCCTTTGACCAGGGCTCGATCGGGGCGATTGATGCGGTCAGTCTTGAGATCGACGAGATCGTTGTGAATATTTCCCGCAATTGCACAAAAAGCAAAAATCAAACCGCCGAGCAAATAAGACTCAAAATCTCGCCATTGTTGCAGGCAGGCGAAGCCGATAAAGGTTCCGGCAAAGGCGATTATTGCATTCTGCAGTCTAAACAGTTTTAAAATCTCTTTAATCATCGCTAAAATTTAAATTTCGAGAAGAATCTCAGAGGATTATGACTTCAGAATTTAATCGAGGAACAAATAGCAAGCGAAAATTGAGGCAACAACGCCCCGATGTTTTTAGAGATTGGTGCGAAGGACGAGTTGAGGGGAATGAAATCTCTGGCGAACGCCGCACCCGAGAAGGCTCTCGCTCTCGTTCTCGCAAAAAAAGCAAAGGCATTGAATTTGGCATGACCTTAGAGCCCGTGGGCAAAGCGTTGTTGGTTGAACAACATCGTCGCACCTGTGAAATCAGCTTAGGGGAGAATCATGTTGAGACGGCTCGCTACCACCCTCAGCTCAACCTCAGAGACTTTGGGATGCTGGCTGTGGGAGATTTACTCGATATCCAAAAAGACCCAAGGGCGGGTGAATATTACATCTGTGGGGTAGATGAGCGCGAGTCGAAGCTGTCTCGTCCGGGGCCGCCCGATCGCGAGCATCGCGAACAAGTTTTGGCGGCAAATCTCGACCAAGTGGTGGTGGTGGTGAGTTTGCACCAACCTGAATTCAACCCCGGCCTTGTAGACCGCTATATGATGGTTTGTCAAAACAGTGAAATCCCCATGGTATTAGTGATTAATAAGGTTGACTTAGCAACTGAAGATCTACCTGAAAGAATCGAACAATTCAGACCTTATTTAGAGGATCTGATTTTGACATCGACAAAATCAGATGCGGGTTTGGCAGATCTTCGGGCGCGTCTTGAGGGGCGTCGATCTGTTTTGACAGGGCAGTCGGGGGTGGGAAAGTCGAGTTTGATCAAAGCCCTTTTTCCAGAGCAAGACATTCGCACAGGAGATGTGCGCTCTGGAGATGGGAAGGGGCGACACACCACGACACATTCGACCTTATTTTATCTCAAAAAAGGCTGGGTGATTGACACTCCAGGGATTCGGCGATTGGGTTTTTGGCAGATGGATCCCGTCACATTGGCGCAAGTCTTTCCTTTTTTTAGAAAGATAGGCGGATGTCACTTTAACGATTGTCTGCATCTGGCTGAGCCGGGATGTCAGGTGCAATTGGCGCTAAAAGAAGGGCGAATTGCTAAGTTTATGTATCAAAGTTATCTAAGGATGAGAGATTCCATATAGATTGAGTTCATGAATACGGTTTTAGCGAGTCAAATTACCATTGTTGTTTCTGTGGCCTGTATTGCGATTAATTTGCATCAGTTTATGCAGAGTTATCGTCAAGTTCAAGATCAGATCGAAGAGTTTGTCGAAGCTGTCAAGCAAGGAGAAGCTGACGAGAGCAGTTTGTTTTGGATTCATGTGGTTCTTTACTTCGTTTTGCCCGCGGCTTTTTTATTTGTTTTACTCAAAGCGGGAATTGCCTATTGGGTCATGGGCGTGCTCGCCATAAAGTGTATTCTTGCAGGATGGTTTATTCACTGGCAACAATCGAGACTGATTGCAGGTGAGATATACTTGAATTTCCATCACCTGCTATCTAAGTTCGATAATTTTGGCAATATTTTGATTTTTGTTTTCATCTTACTGGGAGTCTTTGGTGTTTAAAATCTTAAAATCGGCATTTGTGTTTTCTGTTCTCTGGTGGGGGCAAAGCTTGGCTCAACCAGCGATTCCCTTTGGCGTTGGCGCTCATTTATCGGTGGGGCAAGTAGATGATCACCCCTTTTTACCTAGTCTTGAGGTTGAACCCTATTTGCAGATTTGGGTGCTTGAGTTTGGGTATGTGCGCTTGGGTTATCACCAATGGAGCATCAGTCGATCGGATAATGGAGAAGAATTTTCGAGAACATTTTCTGTGTTGGGCGCCGAAGCTCTGATTAACTTAAATCCTGCACTGCGCAATCCCTATCTCAGTTTGGGGTGGAGGCATCGCAAAATTCTCGATGACTCGTCTTTTGGGGACACAGACTGGCAAGAGTGGTCGATTGGGGTTGGAGGGAATTGGCTTGTCGCACCAGGACTTTATCTTTATACGCAAGTGGACTATCGCTGGAGTGATGATTTATTTCAAGACCCTAAGATCGTTGATCGGAATTATACCCATTATTCGGTCTGGATGTTTAATCTAGGCCTGACGGTTTTTGTTTATTAGGTTCAACAACTCGTCTTTGCGCCGGCGCAAAACGTAAAGAATTTCCATTTTGCGGGCTTGGCGCCACATGATGGAATAACGTTGAGTCCATTCTTCGGTGATGTGGCGTCGATTTGTAAGGCCATCTTCTCCTCGATACCAAATTTCTTTGTTGATCTCTTTGATTTGGTCGGCCATCTCTGAAGGCAGATGAATAGATCCCCTACGTTCTATTTCTTGATAAAGCAAGGTGAAATAATCTTCAGGAGATTGAGGGTGCTGAATCTTAGAAAGAATTTCTTCCCGGTGACGCTCAATAAAATCCACGAGATGTCTGTAGATAGGATCCATTTCGCCTCGGTCAAATTTTTCTGACAGAGACTCCTCAGGATAATAAATGGAAACGGGTTTTGAGTCAACGCTCATAGGGGATTACCAAGGAGGAACTTCGAATTAGATTGTTGTTTAGACAATATATCAAATTAACGAATTTAATCCAAAGGCTTGTTTTAAAAAAAGCTTATATCTCTATGTCTTAAGAGTCTCTTTAGTCGACAGAAATGCGTGAATTTTCAAAAAGTTATTACTCAAAGTCTCTGAAGGCCATTAAAAAAGACCTTTGCAAATGACAAAGGTCTTTTTATTAAAATAGGTTTTAAATTTACTGCTCGAGGCGAGACTTGAACTCGCACGACATTACTGTCAAAGGATTTTAAGTCCTCAGCGTCTACCGATTCCGCCACTCGAGCGCCGAGCCAAAGATAATAAATGAGATTAAAAATCATAATGATAATTTTAGTGGGATTTCTTTTCAGTTACGGAAAAGACATTAGACCCTATGGTTTTTTGGGCTTGTGGAGTCCGCAAGGTTTAACTGCGGGTGCGGGCTACGGCTTTTGGGGGGATGAACAATGCCCGGGATATCTCTTTCAATGGTCGGGAATCGCCGCTTATCAGTATCATCCGCAATGGACGGGAACGGGACAGGTCAATATTTACGGCGGACGTCTTGAGGGAAATCGTTCGATTTCGCTCACCCAGTATTGGGTAGGTCTTCAACACAATATTCCCTTTGAAAAAACTTTTTTGGGTATTCGACTTGAGGTTGGACTCGACAATTCGGCATTGACTTCTGCAGTGCCCGAAGAAAATCCTGAAGACATTTGCCCTGAATTTATCCATAAAAACGGATCGGGAGTCGCTGCGAGCTACTTGTTTTCTCATCCTTTGACTTATTCGCTTTGGCTAACAAGCCAAGGGAAGTATGGAGTGAGTTACAAGGGGAGATGGATCAATGAGATGTCTTTGGGGCTCGCTTTTGATCTTCAGCGGCTTTTTAGACATGCCGAAAAAAAGACGATGGGCTTTTTTGTGTTTAACGAATTGATCGCTCTATATGACGACCGCGCCTACCGCCTATCTTATCGTTTGGGTTTGAGTCTGCTGATGTAGATAGGCCCCCAAGTCTCTTTCTACCCATACCACCTATTAAGCCAGAGAATTTATGCGTCAATTTACCAAAGACTACCCCGCCTTTA
>JBNKYI010000278.1:0-4020 GCA_050300815.1 Fibrobacterales bacterium | reverse complement strand
AAATGGAGCTCAATATATAGCTCAATCAAGAATAAAAAAAGCATTGTCTCTAGATGTCGATGATCAGCAAAAGGAATTGACAGACATTGTTTATGAATTTTTGAGACTGAAGTTTAAAAAAGAGATGCGAGGTGCGACCTTTAATGAATTGCGCCGTGATCTTTTAATGTTGAATTTAAATGAAGTCTGGATTGATGAATGGATTCAGAGGATTCAACAACTTGATAATGCAAAATACGGAGGGGGCTTAGAACAACTTCGTGAAATTGCTGAGGGTTTTATTGCTTTACTTGAAAATTACAAGGAGGGCGTTCAATGAATTGTATTAAAGTGCTGGGCGCTTTACTGTTTGCTTTGACGTGTTCTTTTGCGGGGCAAGCTTTAGATTCAACCGAATGGAAGCGCGCGCTAGATTTTTATGAAAAAGGACAGTTTCGACAGGCGGCTGAGCGGTGGGAATCTTTAGTTGAGCAAGAACAATGGAGTCCGGATCTGTTCTTTAATCTGGGCAATGCTTATTATCGTCTCGATCGTTGGGGAATGGCCATTCTTTTTTACGAGAGAGCATTGTGGTTAGATCCTGCTCATGAGGGTGCCAGAAAAAATTTGAGTTTGGCTTCTGCACATAAAATTGATCATCAAGGCAAGATTGATTATCAACCTATGCCGTGGTATGAAAAGTGGGTCTTTCATCCTTCGATCAATGAATTTTGTTGGATCATTTTTGGTTTCATCACTCTCTTTGTATTTACTTTGATTGTCTTTCATCGACTAAATCCCCGTGTACGCCCTGTTCTTTATCCCTTGTGGCTTATGCTTTTTGTGCTCGGGCTTCCTCTCTTTGCGGTGACCTTAGGGCGCATCTACCTCTTTGAAAGCGAAAATCACGGTATTGTTTTAGAAAATGGGGTCGAGATTTATCCTCAACGCGACCTCAAAGGAAAATATCTTGCTGAGATCAATGAAGGAACAAAAGTGAAACTGTTAGAGGAGAATGAGAAGTCTGCTTTAGTAGAAGTGAGCGAATCTTTGCGAGGGTTTATTCGCAGAAGTGATGTGCAGGCGATTAAAGGGCAGATGCAAAATTGAGTAAGAAAAAAGTGAAATCTCTTAGCCAACTTCATAATATTTTTGTTTGAGAGGAATTAGTTTATAAAAACACTTAAATCCATCATTTTGTCTCCCCCACTTTCAAAGAGGAAATCATGTCGTCAGAAAAAAGTTTAGAAAAAACGCTCATTTGGGATTATCCCATTCGAGTATTTCACTTTGTGTTTTCAACGGGTATTGCTTTGGCTTGGATCATCGGCCAGACGGCGAGCCATAAGAGCGAAGCCTTTCTTTATCACACCTTATTGGGATTGATGGTGGCCTTTGCTCTATTGCTCCGATTATTCTATGGGATATTTGCTCCAGGGCATTCTTCACTAAAAAGTTTTTTTGTATCGCCAAATAGGGTGGTCGATTATTTCAAAGGCATTCTCAAAAGAAATACCGAACACCACGGAGGCCACAATCCCGCCAGTGCTTGGGTGAGTTTAGGAATGATGGCTGTTCTTATTGGCTTGATTGTTACGGGATTAGTTGGAGGTCAAGGCAGCCACGCCGCAGAAGAGTTGCATGAAGGTTTGGCTGCGGCAATGGCCTTTTTGGTTGGGGCTCATGTGGTGGGAATTGTGTTATTTACGTTGAAATCAAAAGAGAATATCGGCTTGAGCATGGTGCACGGCAAAAAAATAGCGCCTGTGGGAAGTCAGACGGTAAAGCCCCGTTTGCTCTTGGGGGTGATCGCGGCCTTATTGGTCACTGCTTGGGGAGTGGGCTTATTTCAAAGTCTAGACGCAAAAACAAAGTCGACAAAAATACCGGGAACATCTGTTGAGTTGCAATTGAAAAAGTTGCACAAAAAGAAAAGTGCTCCGAAAAATTAAACTTTTTGTTTGAGCAGAAATTAGAGCGGTCTCAAAGGTATTGAGACCGTTTTTTTATGGGCAGAATTTATGAACTGACCAATTGACTCAAACTGGCCCGATTGATTGGTGCTAAAATTGCGAAATGGAGTATCTTTTTTAGATTTATACCCTCAAGTAATAAGCAATGTGTTTTAAAGGAGGGTTCGTGAAGCGATTCTTATTTTCCTTGATTTTTTGTGTTCAAATGAGCTATAGTGCCATAGTGTTCACAGATCGAGATGTTCCAGAAGATCTTATTGAAGAATCTATTTCGGCGAGAAGTTTGGAATTTGGACTGAGTTATTCCCCTGTATGCTGCAATAGCTATTTTGATCCCGCGATGGGGACTTTGCAATTAGCAGGTGCATTTAATGTGCATCTTTTGTTTATTCGCAAACACGGATTTCGCTATTCGTTCTCTTTTGAAAATTTCGAATTGAGCGGGTACGATATTCCAGACAATGCAGAAACGTGGGAGCTAAATACTTATGAACATAGTCTTGAATATATCCATAGGTGGGTACGCGGATGGCATTCAGGGGTAGAACTTGGAATTGGCGCATTTGTAGGTCTGTCTTTTCAGAGTTATGAGGATAAAGTTGTGCTTAAGTCGTCAAGTGAATTGGCTATCCATTATCCCCCATCTTATAAAAGCACAAAAGGTGTGCGTTTTGGAGTTTCGGCTGATATTCGATTTTTGAGTTACTTTTTCGCCGAGCTTTCGTGGGGTATTGCCCTTAAAGAACCTGATATTATAACAGATGAGGCTGATTTATATATGCCTCATATCGAGCCTCATAGTCAAATTTTTAAGATATCAATGGGTGTTATTTATAGGATAGGTTTATGATGAATAGATTTCTTTATTTATTTACGCTGATTCTAATATCATGCGCATACAATAATCTCCATCACTTAAGCTCTGAAGAAGACATCCAAACACTTAATAAAGCCATAGTATTTGGAAGTGTTAAGGGTCTAAAAAATGAAGATGTATTCCGATTTGTATTTGATAATGAGAATAGAGAGTATTCTATTGAAATCAAAGGGACGTTTTATAGAGTCCTAGAGGAGTCAATAGAAGAATCTCAGAAAAAAAAGAAGAAAGCCTCCTTTAAACACAAATCCCCTATGCAGGCTGAGGATGTCGTATATTACTTTGCTGATGCGCTATCAGCGGGAACTTACCGATTAAAAGAAATACTTTTTGGTGAACCTGAGTTGCAATGTAGTTACCATGGCCAAACCGTTTATAACCTCCTTGATTCTAACGTAACGTTCGAAGTGAAGGCTGGTGAAAAGTTGTATCTTGGTGAAATAGATGTAAGTGGTATGTATACAGAAATTAATAATTTGGGCGACTATTACAATTTAATCACTATGAAGGATTCAAATGCTAAGAGTACTTTTAAGGAGTATTTTCCTAATCTAAGTTTTGCAGAACTTGTGGTAAATCCGATGAACTTAATAGAGGGTGTGCAAGAGGGAAAAGGGACATATCATAAAGGTTTTGGTGGTTGTACTGAGGATATTTATCCTATGAGTATCTTGAACACACAGATGTGGAAACCCAATATTTATAAATAAAAAAGCGACCTCAAAAAAATGAGGTCGCTTTTTGTTTAAAACAAATTTTATAAAATCGCGAATCAACGAAAGCGTTGACGACCGCGACCGCCACCTGTCATGGCTTGGCGTTGTTGCTTTTCGACCTGTTTCATCATTCCTTCAAGCTTGGCAATTTCGGGATCAAGAGCTTTGTGATGCTTGAGCTTTTTTGATTTTTCAATATAAGCTGTGGCTTGCTTTTTATTTCCCCGTGACATTTCAATACCGGCGAGTTGCAAATAAATAAGCGCTTGATCGTTTTCGGTTTTTAAACCCACACTCAACGCAGTTTTAAAGGCTTTTTCGGCGGGATCAAGCTTTTGTTTAACCAATAGTAAAACGCCTTTGGTCATGTGATAATACGCTTTATTATTGCCCGACAATTTATCGGGATCTTTGATTTTGTCGAGCGCTGCTTGGGCTTTGTCGAATTTTTGACGCCCGACTTGCAACCAAGCCA
>JBNKYI010000277.1:0-4026 GCA_050300815.1 Fibrobacterales bacterium | reverse complement strand
AAACTCAATTTCATGATCCGGTGGCATACCTGGTAACTCTTCTGAAAAAACATTTGGAAATTCAGAGACAGTCATAATATCCTCAGTTGAAGCGGCATCAAGGTGATTTAGCACAATTCTGCTAGATGCCGCTTTGTCTGTGACTGCTCGTGCTCTTAGGAACGCTGAAATATTGCTTGAAGTTGCCATTGCCTGTCAACATCGGTTGATTGATTCGGTCAGTAACCCAGAACTCATACGCAATCCCGTCGATCGTCGCCTCTCCGTACTTTTTGCCACTAGAGCCCGGGTTATAGCTGCCGCGATCTTGAATGATATAGTATTCAATCTGATTAGAGAAATTCGTGTTTTGGCCATTTTCCATTTTTGTCGGTACACTTCCTGAGGGATAATAGGCCCAGCCATAGACACCCAGCATTTTTACATTATCGCTAGAGCTCCATGTCGCGGCGAAGTCAAGAGTAATGTTGCCAATTGATCTGGCCGTGGTGGTACTTGCTGCCCCCCATTTCTTGCCTGCGCGAGCCAAGATATTTTCGGTACCATTCCAAGTTGCCTCAAAAGTTCCGCCGTTTGGATCAGCGCTGCCCCCTGTGATCTTCATGTTGACCGTGCCGGTGTTATTCTGATTCCAGAGCTCGTAGTCAATGCCATTACAGTTTCGAATTGTACTGGTGGTCCACGTATCGCATTGCCCCCAAATCAGCGAAGAACCCATGGTCATGTATGCAAACGCCGCTAAAAAGATTTTTTTTATACTCATACCATTCCCTATAAAAAATTTTGCGATGGGTGTTCTTAATCTAAACACACAAACGCTTCCATTGCATTTTTTAGATAAATTGGGTAAAAAAATCTGAATTAAGTCATAAAATCGAAGAATTCAAACGAGCTCCCTAAAATATCGCCATTATAAAAGAGCAGTTTGCTTAATTTCCCTATATTTTTGCCATCTGCACCTCATCAACAGCAATAATCATGACCGCATTCTACAAACCTTTCAAATTCACCAACTTCATCTTTTTACTCAGTTTTTTTTCACCTCTTTGGGCCATCAACGGCACTCTCAGTGGGTCGGGTAGTGAGGCAGATCCCCATTTGATCGAAGACTATGCCGACTTCAAAAAGATTGATGACGATCTTACGGCCTATTACCAATTAGACACCCTCATCGATGTCTCTGCTTCTAAGACCGAAAATGGCAGATTGGGGTTTATTTATTGAAAATGAAAAAATGAGCAACAAGACAAAAGATGCAATACCGCTCATCCCATTTAAGAAAAAAAGAAATTCTGAAATTGAGTTTGAAATTGTACCTCTGAACCAACTTTTTGAGCGCAACCAATTGGGGAAAATAGAAACCCCTATTGATAAGATTCACAGAGTTCAATTCAACCAAGTCATTATTATCGAAGAAGGTTGCGGAACCCATTGGGTTGACTTTAGAGAGTACGAGTATCAGACCGGTGATGTTCTTCTCGTGTGTAAAAATCAAGTACAGGCTTTTTCCGCAATGCAACCACTCTCTGCTTGGCTTATTCTGTTTACAGATTCATTCTATATCGAACCCTTCATTCCACTGATGTTTAAGGATGTTTTGATTCATCTAGGCAGAAGTTTCGCTCAGGTAAAAAACGCGATTCTCACCATGGATGCTGAGTATAAAAGAGAAGATGAGAAAAACCCCGAAATTCTTAGACATTTGCTTCACACCCTGATTCTTTTAATTGCGCGTGAAACCACAAATATCACCACTACAGACAATCTTCCCATACTCATCGTGCGATTTTTTGAAAAACTACTTTCTGACATGCACCAACAAAGAAAAGCCGAATATTATGCAAATCGGCTAGGCTGCTCTTACAAGCACCTAAATCAAACCTGTCAAAAATTCTTAAATTGCAGTGCAAAAAGCGTAATCGACCACGCAGTAATACTTGAACTAAAGAGGCAACTGGCCACCACAAATCATTCGTTAAAGCAAATTGCAGACGAATTTCATTTTGAAGATGATTCAAACTTTCTAAAGTATTTCAAACAGAGAACTCAGCAAACTCCCAAAGAGTTTCGATTAACCTTTCAAAAATAAAATTGGTTCGATATTTACCATTTTCTGTTCTACTCCTACCTGCAATGAGTTCATCTTTGTCGGTACCTTTATCACATCAATAAAGGAGAACAACCCTATGCAAATAAAACACGCAATCGGAACAATCTTTCTAGCAAGTTTAATAGCAAAAGCAGAAACAACAAATCAAGAAGGAGTAAACACAATGACCAAAAAGCAACAAGTGGTAGAGCTACTGAACGCTCTCGAATCTGGTGCGGCAGAACCCGTTGCCATCATTAATCCCAACAAATACATACAGCACAATCTGGCGGTTCCCGATGGATTGAGTGGCTTTGGAGAATTTTTTTCTAAACTCCCGAAAAATAGCGTCAAAGTCAAGATCATTCGTTCTTTTCAAGATGGCGATTATGTCTTTACCCATACGCAGTATGAATTTTTTGGACCTAAGGTCGGATTCGACCTCTTTCGTTTTGAAGATGGCAAAGTCGTTGAACATTGGGATGGATTGGCCGCAATTACGCCCCCCAACCCAAGTGGCCACACTCAGCTCGACGGAAGTACCGAAATTACAGATCTAGACAAAACCGAAGATAATCGAAAGATTGTCAGCGATTTTATCAACGATATCTTGATTAATGGAAAAATGAATCAACTGACCCAATACATTGGAGACACTTACATCCAACACAATTCAGAAATAGCAGATGGCCTTTCTGGATTAGGCTCGGCTCTAGAAGCCTTAGCCAAGGCGGGGATCAAAATGATTTATCGCACCAATCATAAGGTTCTCGCAGAAGGCAACTTTGTTTTGTCAATCAGCGAAGGCGAATTCGGAGGTAAACATGTTGCTTACTATGATTTATTCCGCCTTGACAAAGGCAAGCTTGTCGAACATTGGGATGTGATCGAAGAAATTCCGCCCAAAGATCAGTGGGCCAATCCCAACGGAAAGTTCTAACTCAGAAAGTTCGAACTTATTATGGGGTTACTGCAAAGTAACCCCAGTTTTTTATCCCCATTATAAGGAGCCAGTTTGGGAAATTTCTAGCGCCAATTTCATTTCTTTGTGCAACGCCTGACTAAATGCCTCAAAATCCTTGGTCATCTCATCCGTCCACTCAAGAGCCGGCAATAATTGCACTTTAACTGGAAATGGAGGTTTTTGCCGATCTTCCCAACTCATTCGAGTTCCTACAATCACAACCGGCTGAATATGAGCGCGAACAGACCAAGCGAGCTTGAGAACACCCGGCTTAAAAGGAGCTAGAGATTGACTCTTATTGCGCGTTCCTTCAGGAAACAAACTCAAAGGTTTCAACTCACCCCTCTCGGCACCTCTTTTAATGGTACGAATCGCCTGCGTATATTTCTTTCGATCAATGAGTATACAACCCAATTGATTCATCCAATAATTCAACAAAGGAATTTTTCCTAACTCAACTTTGGCCACAAAACCAAATAATTGATTAAAGGCAAAGTAAAGCACGGGAATGTCTGTAAAAGATTGGTGATTAGATACGATAAAGACGGGTTTGTCATCGGGGAATTCACGTATGTGTTCTTGACCTTTCACATCTGCTTGAATTCCGAGCACCTTCAACGTTTTGATCGACCATAGATACACCTGATCTTTCATCCATTGAGGAATTCTCGATGGAAAAAACATTTTTGTTAACGAGAATGCCACAATGCGATGAAAGAAATAAAACAGAACCTGAGCAGAAATAAAAATTTTTACAAACATGGGCTAAATGTAGCAAGTCTACCCTCGATCAAAAGTCTAGAAAATCACTAAGGAAGTCTGAAGACAAATTGAAAACCATCCGCTTGTGACACTTTATCCATAAATGTCTTAAATTCTACGAATTCCTCGGGTTGTATGACCTCTAAGATTTTAAACTCTGCCGTGCGGATAATTTCTATTCCCCTCTTCGTTTGCTGAAATTTTAGGCGAT
>JBNKYI010000276.1:0-4028 GCA_050300815.1 Fibrobacterales bacterium | reverse complement strand
GATCTGATTTTGTCTAAATTTCGCTGAGTTTCCCATTATTTTTTAAGCAATGGGAACGAAGGATTCAACCCCCTAGCAACAAAAGCTAGGGGTGTTTTTACAAAGGGAATATTATACTCGCAATTGACGCAATAGAATTCGCTGGTAAAAAAGGGCAAAAATGAGGTACAAACGATTAAAAAAACGGTTAACGTTAAGCGCTGCACTCTTGCTAGGATCTGGACTGACAAGTTTAGAAGCGCAGGCTGTGTATGTAAAAGAAAGTAGCAACATACAAACGGCCTACACACTGAGCAATGTGCGAAAAATAACTTTTTCGGGAGGTGACGCAATTGTTCAAAAAATCGATAATAACACAGATGTCTATGCTATAAGTGATTTGAGTCGTCTGAGCTTTGCAGATGTTGTAACCCAAACCAAAGAGCAAACAGAATCAGAGAAATCCAACCCATTTTCTTATCCAATTTCTGTGAATGATGAGCTAATCCTTGATTTAAAGGATGCAGAAGCTAAAGGAACAATAAGCGTCTTTACCCTTGAAGGCAAATTACTGCAAGAACAAAAAATTGATGACACGAGTGCAACAGTATTGAATTTAAGCCACTTACCCAAAGGCATTTACCTTTACCGTTTCATCAGTCATTCCGAAGTGAAAACAGCACGATTTATAAAAAAATAAACCCGAGAGACAAAAGAATGAAAACAACAAATGCTGTAAAAAAAGCACTATTCGCCACACTTTTAATGTTCTTTTTTTCCTTATCATCAGTTTTTGCCCAGCATGATACCATGTATGTCATGAAAAATGGTGCGATAGTAGGTCAGTACGACATATATACCGAAATTGATAGTGTCATATTTTACAAACCTGCTGTGGAGAAGCTCACAAGCGGTACATTCACAGACGCGCGCGATAGTCACATTTATCATTGGATAACCATAGGCAACCAAGCATGGATGGCAGAAAATCTTGCTTACCTTCCCAGTGTAAACCAACTGACTCA
Organism: Fibrobacterales bacterium; assembly: GCA_050300815.1. Classification (GTDB taxonomy): domain Bacteria; phylum Fibrobacterota; class Fibrobacteria; order Fibrobacterales; family CAWVXU01; genus JBNKYI01. The sequence goes on along the minus strand of JBNKYI010000276.1, from coordinate 3,024 downwards.
GGTCCCTCAAGATACAACAGGGGGGCATTATTATGTATACGGTTATGATGGCACAGATATAAGTGCAGCAAAGGCTACAAGCAATTACACAACTTATGGTGTGTTATATGATTGGAAAGCAGCAATGGCAAGTTCGCCAAGTAGCAGCACTAATCCAAGTGGAGTTCAAGGCGTATGCCCAGCAGGTTGGCATCTGCCAAGTCATGCCGAGTGGACAGAATTAACGGATTACCTCGGTGGTACAAGCGATGCTGGAGGAAAATTAAAAGAAACCGACACAACACACTGGAGTAATCCAAATTCATTCGCAACCAACGAGGTAAACTTCACGGCGCTTCCTGGTGGATCGGCTCGTTACACTGATGGGTCTAACTTTATTGCAACTTCTGGATTTTGGTGGACTTCTACTGAAGTCAATAACTCATCGGCCTATTATCGTCGCATAAATTCTGGTTACAGCTATATAATCAACTATGACATCAATAAAGGATGGGGCTTTTCTGTTCGTTGCCTAAGAAATTAGGCTTATCTTGGTCAAAATGGCAAATTCCACGTCAATTTCACTCAGAAAAATCATTTGTTTTTCTAACTGAGTAAATTTGGCAAAACCTTATCCTTAGGAGTCCCATGAAAATTCCTCATGTCTTACAAGTCGCCTTCAGCCTCTCGTTAGTCACTTCAACCGCTCTTTTCTTTAGCGCCTGCCAAGAAGAAGCGGCTAAGAAAACAGAAACAGTCAAAGTAGAAGCCCCCGTTGCCGAGGCTGCAGCTCCTACCCCTGCTCCCCAAGCCAACCCTCATTTAGAGCATGGCAAAACCCTTTATAAACAAGTTTGTTTTGCCTGTCACGATCAAGGTATCGCTGGCGCTCCCACACTGGGTGATGCGACTCTTTGGGGCCCTCGTATCGCTCAAGGCAGAGACACATTGGTCGCTCACGCCATCAATGGATTTACCGGTCAAACCGGTGTGATGCCTGCTAAAGGCGGAAATGCAGCACTCACTGATGCAGAAATTGGTCACATCGTTGACTACATGATGAGCTTGGTGAAATAACCCCATTTTCATTTTGAAAAAAAAGAACCCCCGGCCTCGCTAGGGGTTCTTTTTTTCAGATCGTTTTACAAATTAAACCACTAAAACCATCAAGGCTTAAAAATGCCTTGATCTATAGGAATCACATAAGACTTCTCTCTTTGGTAAAAGCCTTTTTTCAATATCTCGCCGCTCTTATTGCGGCGAAACGTCGAATGGGTTTGAGTCATTTCAATTTTATCCCCATAAATAAAAGCACTTTCTGTCACTCTAAACCTGGGAGCCTCTTCTGAAAACCGAAACAATTCGAGAGAATCTATTTTTTGCCCCTTTTGATTAAAGCTGACCAGATAAGGTAAATAACCCATTTTGTTTAGCGAATATTCGAGAACCATATATAGTGAGTCGTTCACCTTGAGATAACCGGCAGGTTCGTAGCCCCAACTCACCTTATATTTGCGGTAGGTCTCAAGATCAAAGTCTTTTTGGGGAATAGACTTGCCAAGGTTATCTACATAAAAAGGCAAGGTCAACGAACCAATGTCTTCGAGATAAGCTTGAAACCGTGACTCTTCAGAACAACCCAATAACGAGACAAACCCTACCACACTCAGTGAAAGCAACAAATGTCTTCGATAGAAGCAAGTGCAAATCTTTAAGGGTAAAATAGAAGAACGTAAACTTGTGAATTTCGCGATCATGCTTTAAATAAAGGAAAAATAAATCTCTTTGTCATTGTGTCTAAGCAATTCACTCAGCCGCTCTGCAAAATCCCCAAACTGGCCCCTTACAATAATGAGATTGCAAGTATTGGTCCGCTAGCGGCGATTATTCCAAAATAATCGCCACGGATTGTCTGACACCTGCGCCTTCAGTCTCAACGAAGTACCTGCCCGTAGGAAAATTTGCCAATGAGAATACTGTCGCATTCACTGCATTGAATTCCGCTTTGACTTTGCCATTGACATCAACTACCCTAACTTGTAATGAACCTTCAACCGGTGCAACCCACAGTGTTCTGTCGTTTATAGAGACGAGTGCGATGCTGCCGCGAGTCGCCATGCCATTTTGACTGTTGAGATTAACCGCTGTTGGGCTGTCTGTCGTGTACACTAGCTTAACATTACTTAGATAAACATTGCCCGTTGTCTGACCGAGGTTAAACGCAAATTGGGCCGCTGGGTCGGTGGTGTTGGCCATCGTAAATACGAGTTCATAATTTTGATCCGTCGGGGTCAGGTCGAATTCTGCAGCAGCATAACTGGCCCACGGGTCTGTCGCCTGCTGAAACGTGACTTCAATCTTTCTTGACATTGCCGCTCTAGCCGTGAAGGTGAGCTTATAAGTAAAGTTTTCTTCAAGAGCCAAACCATACTGTACCAGCTGCGGCTGATAGGATTGCGTTCCGATGGTCGTCACGTCGATGGCCGCGGTTCCGTTGCTGACACTTGCTGTTGCCGCAGAGTTGCCCCATTGACCAAGTTTCCATGAAACGCCGTCATTGGCACTAACTACACTGCTACTTGGAAAATTGCCGTCTTTGATTAGGTTCGTGGTGTCATCTCCCGAGACCAGTGCAAACAAAGCAGTCACGTTAAGGTTGCTGCTCATGGTTACGGTAAGGGGGTTCGTAGAACCCGTGGCATCACCCGACCATCCCACAAAGGTCCAACCCGAATTCGGAGTCGCCGTGAGCTGAACAGAGGCATTTGGGTCAAAGGAGGTGTTGTTGGGACTCTTGGTCACCGTTCCCCCGCTCGTAGGAGAAACCGCTGTCGACAGATTAAAAGAATTGCTGCTTCCGCCCAAAGTAAGAAGATTTTTGGTCACTTTTGCCGAGCCACTGCCGCTGCCACAAATGCGCGGAACATGGGATGGGGCCGATTGGGTCGGCTCTTGAATTCGGGGTGGAACTGACTGCCCATCATGAATGGATGGTCACGTAATTCGGCAATCTCTACTAAACGGCCGTCTGGAGACAAACCGCTA
>JBNKYI010000275.1:0-4065 GCA_050300815.1 Fibrobacterales bacterium | reverse complement strand
GAAGTCACACATCCTGCCAAAAAGAATGAAGCGACTGTGAGACAGAGTAGAGAATGAGTTTTCACGGTGCGGCCTTTGTGCTGTTTGCAAATCCTCTCTGAGTCGCACAGCAATACGAAATCTTACAAAGAGACTTCTAAAAATTGTGTTATCCATAGAAAGTGTTTAATAAGCAAGCGAAGCGAAGAACGGAATGTGATTCGGGTGACTTTATCCTTATGGCGATTTGCTAATTTGGGATTGATCAAGGAGTATTTTATGACTCATCTCGACTTCGCCCGAATGCAAATGGCTTTTTCGCTGGGCTTCCACATTGTATTTGCCTCAATTTCAATGATCATGCCTTGGTTTATGGTCAGAGCCCTCTACAAATTTCAAAAGACAGGGGATAACGATTATCAACGCCTTTCGGCGGCTTGGGCCAAAGGGGTGGCAATACTTTTTGCGACGGGAGCTGTGAGTGGAACGGCTTTGAGTTTTCAACTGGGGCTTTTGTGGCCCGAATTTATGAAACACGCTGGCCCCGTCATAGGAATGCCCTTTTCATTAGAAGGGGGAGCCTTTTTTCTAGAAGCTATTTTTTTAGGGATTTTCTTTTATGGCAAATCACGACTTAGCCCCCGTTGGCATTTAGCTTCAGGCATCGGAGTTGCCTTGAGTGGTTTGGCCTCTGCAGTTTTAGTGCTGGCGGCGAACGGTTGGATGAACTCTCCGTCTGGAATGACTTGGACCGTCAATGGACCTGTCGATATAGATCCAGTGGCCGCCCTTTTTAACAAGGCTTGGCCTTTACAAGCTTTGCACATGGTAGTGGCTGCATTTCAAGCCACAGGCTTTGCAGCCGCGGGCATTCACGCCCTTGGAATCTTAAGAGGTAAACACGTTGAAGTTCATAAAAAAGCTTTGCGAATCATTTTGCCCTTTGTGGTGGTTGCCTCTTTAATACAACCTTTAATGGGTGATCTCAGCGCAAAAAGTGTGGCCCAGCGTCAACCCGAAAAACTAGCTGCGATGGAGGCCCATTTTCACACAGAAAAAGGGGCGAGTTTGTATATCGGCGGCTTGCCCGATGTCGAAAATCAAACGGTTAAATACGGAATTGCAATTCCCAAAGCACTTTCTTTTTTGGCCTTTGGCGATTTTAACGCCGAAGTTAAAGGGCTCAATGAATTTCTCGAAGACGAACGTCCCCCTGTGGTGATTACTCATTTAGCCTTTCAGGTAATGGTTGCGATAGGATCTTTGCTGATGGCGGTTGCGAGCCTTTGGCTCTTGGCTAAGTTTAAATTTAAACATTGGTTAGAGTCTGATTGGTTCTATAAGATTTTGGTTTTTTGTTTACCTCTAGGGTTTGTCGCCTTAGAAGCGGGTTGGATCGTTACAGAAGTTGGGCGTCAACCTTGGATCATCTATAAAGTGATGAAAACGGCAGATTCGGTGACCCCTGTGCCTGGGTTAGAGGTTGCTTTTGCATTTGTCGTCGTGCTTTATACGGTGTTAGGCCTTTTTTCGACGGTATTACTGCGCCGAATTTTTAGTCACGCTCTAGTGAGCGCTAAGCCCATGGAAGGGTTAGATAAGAACGAAGGCATTGAGGTCGCCTTTGTAAATGGTTCAAACAAAGAAGGTCGTCATGGTTGAAATGACTAAAATCTTATTACTCACCGCCTTAAGTGCTTACGTATTGTTTGGTGGTGCCGACTTTGGTGCGGGTATCTTAGAAATGTCTTTAAAGAAATACCCTAAAATTCAATCTAAAATTCAAAGTACCTTAGCCCCCATCTGGGAGGCAAATCACGTTTGGCTAATCGCAGTAGTTGTTATTCTATTCGTTGGATTCCCCCATTTCTACAGCGCCCTTAGTACTCGGTATTTTTTTGTACTGGGAGTCTTACTTAGCTTTGTTTTGTTGAGAGGAGCTTTCTTTACTTTTAGAAAGTACGATCCCGAAGTTCATAAACACTTAAGGCTTTACAATTGGATTTTTCGTCTGAGTTCTTTGGGAAGTCCCTTAATTTTTGGCATGATCATTTCAGGGTTGATGAATCCGGCAAATCCAATAGAACTCAATGAACACACCGATGTATGGAGCTTTTATTTTGCCCCATGGCTTAATTTTTATGGATTGCTAATGGGAATCTTTGTGGCTTCGCTATTTACTTATTTGGCCTCGATTTTCTTTTATGGGAATTGCCGTAAAGAAGTAGGTACAGATGATAAGATCAGTGGATTATTACAAAAGCGAATAGTTGTTTTTTTTGTTTCAACAGTCTTATTAGGGGGCCTTGTCCTTACTAGCGGTGCGGCTCTGGGGAGAGTGAGTTGGCAAGAAGCTCTCAATCCCTTGCAAATAGCCGTCCAGATTTTGGCTTTACTTTCAATGCCTTGGCTTTATTGGGCGCTAAAACACCGCCATTTTTGGCAAATGCGCCTAGTGGCTGGTTTGCAAAGCCTCTGCATCTTATTGGGATGGTTTAGCACCCAATGGCCTTGGTTTTACCGTTCTGGAAATACGGGCTTGAGCTATACCGAAGCGGCAGCTCCTGAGGGAACGTTGATATGGTTAAATGCGGGTTTGGCAATTGTATTACTCATAGTTTTGCCTTTCTTGACTTACCTCTATTACCTATTTGAGAATCGTCGAGATTAGTTGAAACAATGTGGGCGAGTACATTAAAGCTCATCCCATTATCCTTTCTTGCTTGATTATAGCGACGCTATAGATTAGTTTGCCAAAACCACAATTGAGGATTCATTATGTCGATCAAACCAACTAAACTCCAAAAATGCCTTAATCACAAACTATTTGTTCCATCGAAATGGATGGGGATTTTTCTTCTCTCCTCAGCTTTCTTTTTTTCTTGCTCGAGTACAAAAACAGACGACAAACAAGGATTATCACTAAAAATTTATGATGGAAGTGATTCGACTTTGGTTTCAAATGCCTATGCCGACATTTACTTGAGTGGTGAGGTCACCCCCCTAATAACGGGTTTAGAAATCAATAAGGGTGAATTTAAGATCCCTTTAGAAAATGGGGGATATAGAGTTCAGATTTTTGCTCAAGGTTTTGAAGAGTTTCCTTTAACCATTGGTTCAGGTAGCATCTACACGGTTAAAACCAATTCGTACACAGAGGTTAACGTCTACTTGAATACATTGGAAAATGAAAATGAATTAAGTCGTCTGAAGGGGAAAATTCTCACCGAAGATACCTTAGATATTCCCACCTATGTGCGTTACGAAACTGCTGAGGGGAATTTCTCAGTCTATACAGATGCGCAAGGGAATTTTGTTTTTCTCAATTTACCCAAAGGTGATGGACTTTTGACTGCGATAAGAACCCAATACACGACCTTACAGTCTCAAGTCAGTTTAGCGAATTCAATAGACGATTTTCAACTTCAATTGATCGCAGAAACGGGAAAGACCCTTAGTGGTCAAGTGAGCTTTTTAGCCACCACCAATTCAAATGTAGATGTCACTTTATTAGATCCTTTGACAGGCAAGGCAATACCGGGCTTAAAAACGATAACAGCGAATGGTACTTATGAAATTTCGGGAATCCCCACAGGTGAGTATTTGATTGCTCCCTCTCATGAATTCGATACTTACGTCCTTGATCCCGATTGGGTGGTTAAAAATGGCGAACCCATTTTTGATATTCAAGCAAGTACAGAGTTTGATTTTTCAGTGACGGGAGCGGTTCTGATTGATTATCCCATCTATGATGAAGCGGAGTTGCAAATACCAAACGTCGACAAAGACTCGGTAAAGTTTACGTGGCAAACCTATTCGTCTGCAGATGATTATGTCATCGAAGTGCTTGATGGCGCTGGACAAGTGGTATGGGGTGGTTTTAGCGACGACTACATGACTAAAAATATTTCATTAGGGAAAACCACACTGAGTGTAAACTACAACTCAGATGGAATGGCAGATGAATTGAAATCCGGTGGTGTCTATACTTTTAAAATCTATGCCTGCAAAGAAGACAAGAAAGAAACTTCAGGATTCAAAATTATCAGTTCGAGCGAAGCGGGATTAGGAATTTTTGTTGTAAAA
>JBNKYI010000274.1:0-4070 GCA_050300815.1 Fibrobacterales bacterium | reverse complement strand
GACTCCCTCTTTCTTTTGATCGCTACCGAGATAACATTCGATCACTCTTTCATCATTTTGCACAACATCCATTGGCCCTTCAACCAATATTCGACCCTCGTGTAACACCGTCACAGTGCGGGCAATCTGCCGCACAAAGGTCATGTCGTGCTCAATGACAATAATTGAACGGTCTTTGGCCAACTCAACCAACAGATGCCCGGTCTTTTCCGTTTCTTCATCGGTCATTCCTGCCGCAGGTTCGTCAATGAGCAACAGCACCGGATCTTGCAAGATCACCATCGCAATTTCTAACCACTGTTTCTGACCGTGTGAGAGTGATCCCGCCATCATATCAAGGTTATCTTTAAAACCCGTTTGCTCAGCAATCTCATGAATTCTCAACTGTTGTTCGGGCGTATTCTTATGGAAAAATGTTTTAAAAACACTCTTGTCGGTTTTAATTGCTAATTCAAGATTTTCTAAAACCGTAAGCGATGAAAAGATAGACGGTGCCTGAAATTTTCGCCCTATCCCTGCATCGACACGTTCTTTTTCACTGAAGTCAATTATGTCTTTTTGATTGAGCAGAATTTTTCCGTTACTGGGCTTAGTCTTACCACAAATCAAATCGAGAAATGTGGTTTTACCGGCACCATTAGGGCCAATCACCGTACGCAATTCTTTCTCTTCGAGTTGAAAATTTTTTATATCAACCGCTTTAAATCCGTCAAAAGAAACACTGAGATTTTCGACATACAGTAAACTCATGAGTTCACCTCCTCAGCGATGTCTCTTTTTTTCATAATTTTTTTCAAGGGAAGCCGCTTCCAAAGTCCGACCAATCCATCAGGAAAAAACAAAACAACACCGATAAATAAACCACCGAGCACAAAGAGCCAAGAACCGGGCAATAATCCCGTTAACGTGCTATAGAGGAAGCTAATTAATAATGCACCGACAATAGGCCCCATCAATGAACCTCGCCCGCCCAAGGCCACCCAAATCACCATTTCAATTGAAGCTTGCACCGTCATTCTCCCCGGGGTAATAATTCCCGTTTGAGGAACGTAAAGCAAACCACCCACAGCGGCAAACAATGCGGCCACACCAAAGATAAACACTTTGTACTTCCAGACTTCATAGCCCGTAAAACGCAAGCGAAATTCAGAATCTCGCACCGCAATCAACACGCGGCCCAGTTTCGAATTCACCATTTTTTTACTGATCGAATAAGCGCCCACCAACACGAGACCCGTCAACACAAACAAACCTCGCTTCGTATTTGAATCCGCAAGATCAAATCCCAGCAAAGATTTAAAATCCGTTAAACCATTTGTTCCCCCCAACATTGTTTCGTTGCGCAAAAAGAGAAGCCACAATGCTAAGGCCAAAGCTTGAGTGATGATGGCAAAATAAACGCCCTTGATGCGGCTTCTAAAGGCGAGAAAGCCAAAGATCAAAGCGGCAATTAAGGGAATCATTAAGGCCAACATCAGCGTCAATGAAAACGAACTAAAAGGCACCCAGAAAAAAGGCAGCTCTTTCACCCCATTCCAAACCATAAAATCAGGAATCGCTTTGCCGTATACACTTTCTGATCCCGTTTTTATCAACATGTGCATTCCAATGGCATAGCCCCCTAAGCAAAAGAAAAAAGCTTGGCACATTGAGAGCACACCCGTATATCCCCAAAGTAAATTTAACCCAATGGCGGCAATGGCAAAACAGAGGTAACGCCCCCAAAGATTAATTGAGTTATCACTGATCAGCCCTATCATATTGAACAAAGGGATTAATATCACAATCACTATCAGGGCTTGAATTTGCCCCTGAGAAATCAACTTTTTCATTAGTCCTCCGTTCTGCCTTTATTGGGGAAAATTCCCGTAGGTCTGATTTGCAGAAACAGAATGATCAATCCAAGAATAATGGCTTTACTGTAAACCGCTTCAAAAATAGGTTCGAGAAATTTCGTTGTTACTCCGATGCCAAAACCCGAAATCACTGTACCTAATAATTTTCCTACTCCTCCTGTTACCACAACGAGAAAAGAATCAACCACATAGGTTTGACCCATATCAGGAACGACGTTGCCAATCAAAGTAATCGCCCAACCCGCCAGACCTGCAATTCCCGAGCCCATAAAAAAGGTCATCCGATCTACTTTGCGAACCGAAACCCCGACGCACGAAGCCATCGCACGATTTTGCACGACTCCTCTGAGGTTCAAACCAAAGCGAGTGCGATAAAAAACAATAAATAATCCCAGCAATGCAACGAGAGTCAACAAAATGATAAACAGACGATTATAGGGTAAAATCACCTGGGGAGCCAGTTCATATCCTCCCGACAATGAGGCAGGCATACGCACTGAAGTCAAATCACCAAAAATAGACCGCGCCGTTTGAATGAGCAATAGACTCACTCCCCAAGTCGCCAACAAGCTTTCAAGGGGCCTATTGTACAGTCGTTTGATGATTGTTTCTTCAAGTAAAATTCCAACCAAGCCCGCTATTACAAACGACATCGGCGCAGCTAACCAATAAAAAAGTTCTGACTTTGGCCCGACAATCGGATCCATGATCGACTGAATCACAAAGGTGGTATAGGCGCCTATCATCATAAACTCCCCGTGAGCCATATTGATCACGCCCATCAGACCATAGATGACCGCCAAACCTAAAGCAATCAAAATTAAAACAGAGCCCAAACTAATTCCTGTAAATAATGTTTGTATTCCCTGCATGATCGAAGCGTGAGAACGCAAGCTTACCAAGGTCTTTTTCACCTGTTTTACCAAAGCCGTTGGCTCTTGATTATTTTCTAGATAAGATTCGAGTACAGGAATCGCCAAAGGGTTTTTAATTCTCTCAAACTCGCCCACTGCTTCTAGCTGATCGTTTAACTCTCCGTTGCGAAACATAATTTTAGCTTTCGCATAAGACATACTCAAACGAACCGTTTCTAACTTTTCTGTTTCCATTGCCGAATCAAGTAGAGCGATTAGGCCTTCTCCGTCTTCATCTCCCATTCGTTCAGCAGCTAAGCGACGTTTTTTAGGGTCGGGCAAAAATAAGCGCACCTTTTGCAAATAAGGCGAGATCATTACCCGCAGCGCCCTTCCTGTTTCAATTTCTTCTAACACATAAGGATCCGCTAATTCTTCTTTTCCCTCACTATTAATGAGAGGATGCTTTTCAGGAAGCAAGGAGTAAATTTTAACCAAAACCTCACCCTCAGTTCCTTCAACTTCATCCCCTGTAATCACCAGCCCACTCTCTTCAATGCGTTCGTCGTATTTATAAACCATTCCGTTGTAAAGAGCCACCAACAAGTCATAAAATTCAGGGTCGCGCGAAGCCACCAACTCTTCTACCACTTTTTCAGTGGTTTCTTCGTCGTTTAAAGCAATTCGAGTTAATACTGTCGATTTCCACTCTAGAGTTCCTATCTGAAATTCTGGAGACGAAACCGAAGCGCTGTCTGACTTGAAATAAGAAGATTCGCTAAGCGTATCAGGTTCTGAAAGCGTCGTGTCGGCAAAGGCCAAGGCAATGCTCACGCAGCCTAAAGCCAAAGCAATCGCTTTGCCTAGAGGAATTAGGAATTTTAACATGGGTCACTCGCTTGATTCAAAGAGAAGGGGAGGTCATCCCTCCCCTCAGAGGTCGGTCAATGTATCCAAAGATTATTTTTTGATGGTATAAGTTCCACCGTAGTTTACATGGTCACAGCTTTTGTCAGGGCTGGTCAGAGGGCTCCAAGGCTCAGGATCAACGAGGCCCTTAGATTCCCATACCACTTTAAACTGACCATTTGCCTTAATTTCGCCAATGTATACAGGTTTAGCCAAGTGATGATTTTTGGGATCCATTTTTACCACTCCACCAGGAGAGTTGTATTCCATGCCATAGAGGGCTTTTTTCACCTTCGCCACGTCAAAGCTTCCCGCTTTTTCTGCAGCCATCTTCCAGAGATAAACACCGGTATAGGCCCAGAGGATAGGATCGTCAGTGACGCGCGCTTTGCCACCAGGTAAGTTGTTTTTAGCGCAAAACTCTTTGAACTTCGTTACGAAATCTTTGTTG
>JBNKYI010000273.1:0-4073 GCA_050300815.1 Fibrobacterales bacterium | reverse complement strand
AAAGTGTGGTTTGAGTCACGTAGGCCAATTTTTCCGGATTTTGAACACTTAAGGATTCCACGTCCGCACTGTTCTCCACAAGGTAAATGTGTCCGCATCCACTGTTTTGATATTGTCCCATTGTGCCTTCAACTTCAGGGTGCCCCGCATGGCCGATCAAAATGACTCTCAATCCTCGATTATCGTGCCGTTTCGCCGAAAAATGCACTTTTTTCACCAAGGGGCAGGCGGCATCGATGATATTTAGGTTTTTTGCGCGCGCCTCTTCATAAACAAGCTCAGCCACTCCGTGGGCTGAAAAAACCACATTTGATCCCGAAGGGACATCTGCCAACTCATCGACAAAAATAGCACCCATTGATTTCAACCGATTCACTACCGCTTTGTTGTGAACAATCTCATGGCGCACGTATAAGGGCGTTCCAAATTTTTCTAATGCTTTTTCAACAATCTGAATCGCGCGATCAACACCAGCGCAAAATCCACGGGGATTGGCGAGTAAAATTTCCATAGTTCCTCAGAGAAAAATCGGGGCTCGCTCAAATATAGCTAAGCCCTCTTTCGAATCCTTTCATCGATCCACCGAATGGCGATTTGCCGTTGTTTTAGCAAATCTTCTTGCCAACGTTCAAACGCCTCCCATTCCTCTTTCTTGGGCAATTCCATATCTGCCGGCCATTCTTCAATCACTTTTAGCACTTTTAGATTCTCACAAACTTCGATTTCTTTCGCTAGCGGATAGACATACCTTCCCACCCAAACCATACGACCCAAAGAAAGCGGTTCGAAAATATTGTGCACGCCCAGAGCGGCAAAGCTTCCTCCCACGACAGCAAGCTCAACCTCTTTAAGTACTTGAGAAACCTTTCCCATCTCTTCAACCAACAAAATGCGCTGATTTATTTTTGAATTTTTCTGAAATTGCCAAGGCGCAAAATGAATTTTTCTTTGACCTAGCGCCTCTTTAATTCGAGGGAGTTCTTTTAAGTGCCGGGGCACTAAGACAAATTCTTTTTCGGGATAATTCAACAGTAATCCCAAGACGTTTTCAAGCTCTTCTTGATGAAAAGAGATAACCCCAACCCTCTGAGGTACCTCAGAGGGCAAATCCATCAAAGACATTTCTAGAGCTTCTATTTTCAACGACGCTCTTGGTCCACACCTTTTTCCACTAGAAAAAAGTTTTTTAAAGCACTCTTCTTCTACAAGACTTGCAGGTTGTAAACTGTCAAACGCACTCGGCCAACGTTTAACACATTGCTCAAAAAGCTTTTGCGTTTGCGCTCCCATCCTAACCGAGAGCCAGTGAAATTTGACTTGATGGCGAACACACCATTGAATCCAACCTGGCCACAGTTCTGACTCAAAAACCACTGCATGTTGCAAGCTTCCCGCTAAGGGTTTCATTAGTTTTTGGCAATCTAAAGGGAAGTAGCGAATATCCAGTTGGTAATTTCCTTCTCTCAAGAGTTCACCGTGAAGCGTTCTCCAAAAGTCGGCAGCACTGCGAGTCTGAAAAGTGACCAAAATTTTTCGCGTTTTCCACCATTGCACTTCATTTAAAAAACGAGCTAAATGTTTACTCTCACCAAGACTGGCGCAATGGCACCAAACTTTAGCTCCTGGCGGCAAAGGTTGAAACCTCCCCCGGTGCTCAGCGAGAAATGGAAGGTACCTTAAAGCATTCCAGCGATCTAGAAGTTGTAAAGTCCAGACAAATATTCCCAATATTCTTTGATAAAACCAAAGCCCCCATTTAAAAAGCATTCCACCATCTTTCCTTAAGGATGAACACTAAAAATACCGCTATTTGCCAAAACCAAGTCCAAAAATCTGCCTTCACGCTCTCTTTAAATTTTTGCATTGAAAAATTCAGAAATACGTTTTTTCTCAATTGACTTATTGAATACAGTTTGATCCATCGGGGGGTCAACGTACAATAGTCTTCATAGACTTTCCCAAATTTTTCAATGAGATAAAGTTCTTCGACTCTAACGATTTGATCATATAAGAGCGAAATAAAAAGGGATATTGCCAAGAGCCACCCCATAGAAAATCCCCCTCCCACAAGCCAGCCCACAATAACCAATTGATTCGAAAGATAAAGAGGATTGCGCGTCAAGGCATATGGCCCTTCACAAATCAAAACCTTAACATCTAAATGATTGAAGCGAGTGTGCTCCCCTATTTTCATTCGAGATAAAATTCTCAAGCCATATCCCAAAAATAAAAAAAAGGCCCCCATCACACCACCGATGTTTGAGAAATGAATTTCGGCATTAACCAAGGTTAGTGCTACGAGAGCCGCGACAACCACTCCGCGCAAAGAATAGAGTCTTCGGCGCAAATTTACGTGAGTGGCCAATGCTTAAATCCTTTAAGTTCATCATGAGAAATCACCCAAAAAACAATACCGTGCACGCGGCAGAAATCTTTGACTTTCTCTAATAATTGCAAGCGTTCAGCTTGGGGTACTCCACTAAAGGGTTCATCAAGCAACAAAGCTTTAGGCTTACACCAAAGCGCCAAAAATACACTTAGCCGTTGCTGTTCGCCTCCTGAAAAAACAATTTGCTTTTCACTCTCTTCTCCGTTGAGATAAGTTTTCCAAATGCTATTCAGCTTCAAATCTCGGCGCAAATTTTCATATTCGCTAGATTCCCCATCAAATAAGTCTCGGGATATCACGGGCAGATGGGGGTTTTGCCCTAGGTAAAACAAGTCTTCGGCCCCCCAACCTACGGGCCAATGAACTTCACCCGACCAAAGATCACCTCGCCCCACCAACAACTTAAACATCGTCGATTTACCTGCCCCATTTTTACCCGATATCCAAAGAGGTTCATCGACGTTAACGCGATATGACAATTCGTTGAGTACTGGGTGATCTGCATATCCCGTACAAACTGCGCAGAGCTCTATCGTATTCTCACGATCAAAGACGAGGTAAGGTCTGTAACTTTCATCCATTTGAGCAAAGGCCAACAAGTCGTTAAAACAACTTCTGGCCTCATGCACCGCCGGAAGATATTTCCCCGCTTCTCTCAGAGGCTTATACAAGAAAACAAGCGCAGAACAAAAAGTGAGCAAAGAACTCGCTAGCCCGTGATCTCCTTCAATATACCCCGCTGCCAGTGCTAGCGAAAGCACGATCCACAGCGAAGTCATCGCCTCAGCCCAGACACTTACTTTAACCTCTGCAGTATGATAACGTCGCTCGCTTTGCCATTTTTCTTCATAGGATTTTGTCAAGCTCGTTAGAGCAGCTTCTCTTAAAAAAGCGGAGTGAACGGTTTCTCTGAAACGATAGTATTGAGTCTCTCTAACCGCCGCTCTACGGCTCCAAGTCATGGGGGTTTGCAAAGACCCCGTCAAGGATTTCATTTTTTGATTCAGAAATACCATTAGAGGCAAATACACCCCCAGCAAAATCAAAGTGAGCCCTGGCGCCAACCAAAATAAAAAGGGAAGCACACCCAGTAAGAGAAAAAGCGCTTGCATGAAAACAGGCAAAAACTGTAGCCCTGCGACCAAGCGACTATTCAGGTCGTTTACCCTCTGGTAAAACTCTGTCGAGGTACGCCCTTGTGCCAGCCATTGCTCAAGACGCAGCCCCCATCCTAATGTTCGGCGAAGAAGAAAATGTTGATAAAATAAGCGCGCTTCTCTATGACTCTTTTGGTGAACAAAAAAGCCCACACTTCGCAAGACGACCGCCCCGACAGAGGTCAAAAACCAAACGCTCCAGCTCATCCAAAATCGCGAATGACCTTCGACCAGTCTTTCGATGAGCTGATGTAACAACGCCAAAAACAAAAGCTCACCCAGAGTTTGAGCCAAAGCTCCTAAGAGCCAACTTCGCCGATAACGACCGGTTACTTTCCAAATTTCTCGTATCCATTGCACAGATGCAATTTAGAAGTTTTAAAAGTATTCCCCACAAAAAGCCTCTGATTCTCTCTTTCGATTTAAAGAAATGCGAGAACTTTATCTTCGCCAGCCCTTTGATTCCCCCTTCCCTTTCTTAAATTTGCTTCTGCCTTTACGGCTACGCTCCCATCGTCTAGAGGCCT
>JBNKYI010000272.1:0-4081 GCA_050300815.1 Fibrobacterales bacterium | reverse complement strand
AATGCCAGGCAGAGTGAGTGACGTCTCGGCAACATTTGTCGATAAGATGATTTTGGGCAAACTTGAAGGGGCAAATACAGACTTTTGCTCTTGAGGGGATAGACGACCGTATAAAGCCAATACCAATGCGCGGTCTTTGAGCTGAGAGCGCAACTGATCTCTGAGTTCGAGAATATCTTTTTCTGTCGGCAAAAAAACAAGGGTGTGATCGGGTTGCTTATCCCACAGATCTTTTAGACAGGCCAAGGTCCAATCCGCATAATCACCTTCGGCCAAGTCGGGGTCTTCGTAATCGCGCGGGTCTCTGTATTCGATGTCGACCGGATAGCTGCGCCCCTCACAGCGAATCAGCTTGGCTTTGGGGAAGAAGCGTTCAAAGGGTTCGCAATCGAGAGTTGCAGAGGTAATCACCAACCTGAGTTCGGGGCGTTTGTGCAAAATGCGCTTGAGCATGCCCAGCAAAATATCAACGTTGAGACTGCGCTCGTGAGCTTCGTCGAGAATGATGCATTGATAAGATTTTAACAAAGGATCGCGTTGCAACTCTTGTAAAAGGATTCCATCGGTCATCACTTTAATGCGAACATCGGTGGCCATTTGTTCTAAAAAACGAATTTTATGACCGACAAGCTCAGGATGTTTTATCTCTTCGCGCAGGCGATCTGCAATGGTGAGGGCGGCTAAACGGCGCGGCTGAGTGCATCCGATTAATCCCTTTTCCCCCAACCCGGCTTCTAGGGCTATTTTGGGAATCTGTGTGGTTTTGCCCGAACCTGTTTCAGCCTGTAAAATCACCACTTGATTGCAAATCAAGGCTTGGGCGATTTCCTCTTTGGCCTGACTGACGGGAAGATCGGGATACTCAAGTTTAAATTCCACCTGCTGCATGGGGTCAAAGATAGCAAGCGCCCATAACAGACTGGTCGAATTCGAGCTTTTATCGAACGCCGGTCAGAGAAATTGTTTTCCCTCTATGGGGATATTGTTATATTGGGCCCTCATTTAACCTAAATCCTTGGAGACTCTTGATGAAAAAATGGATTTCTGCGGCTACTATTATCAGTGCTGCCCTTCTCGTTTCAGGCTGTAATGCCGAAGGTAAAATTGCCAACAAAACTTCTCTCGATTCTTTTGATGATCAGCTCAGTTATGCGGTTGGCATTGATATGGGCAACAGCTTAAAATCCATTCCCTATCCCGTAGACATGTCTATCGTGCTACAAGCCATTGTCGATGTAACAGGCAAGGATTCAGGTCGTGTGATGCTGAACGATTCAGCCATGGCTGAAATCAAAAGAGAATTTTCAAAACGCATGATGGCTCGCCAAGATTCTATCCGTAAAGAGTCTTCAGAAAAAAACCTTAAAGAAGGCAAAGAGTTTCTCGAAAAAAACAAAGCCAACACGGATGTTGAAGTGACCGCTTCAGGCTTGCAATACAAAGTCATCACCAAGGGCGCTGGACCTCTTCCTGGCGATTCTGCTACGGTTAAAGTTCACTACACAGGTACATTGCTTGATGGCACCAAATTCGATTCTTCTTATGACCGCAATCAACCGGCTGTATTTCCTATCTACGGTGTAATTCCCGGATGGCAAGAAGCGCTTAAATTGATGCCTATCGGTTCAAAATGGGAACTTTGGATTCCTTCTGAACTCGGTTATGGCGAGCGTGGTGCAGGTCAAAAAATTGCTCCTAACGCAACACTGCACTTCGAAGTTGAGCTTCTTGAAGTTGTAGATGCTAAAAAGAAATAATTGCAACTCAAATTGTTAGAAAAGGCCGTCTCTAAAGGGACGGCCTTTTTTGTATAAACGAAAACCACCGGCCTAGGCCGTGGTTTCCATAGTTCCCCAAACTGGCCTAATTGATTGGTGCTAAAAATGGCAAGGATCAAGCGCATTACTGTACTTTGACCGGCAAACAAAGTGTAAAACTTCCTTTTATTCAAATAGACGTGTATCTATTGGCTGAGCATAGAGAATCAGCACCAATCAATTAGGCCAGTTTGAAAATATTGAGATTCAAATGCAAGATATGAGTATAGATTGAAACGGAATCCCCCAACTGTTATCGATTTATGCTTTATCTTTTATTCTTCTTTTGTCTCAGTTTCTTTTGCGCTTGTATGAACAGTACACCAATGGGAAGCTCGAGCTCAAAATGTGTCGACATGGCAAAGGTTCAGGATTCTGCGGTAGTGGGTGGACAAAGCCTGACCACTGATGAGAATCAAGAGTCGTCGACCGATTGCGTTCAATAACGGGTAGAGTTTCTCTTGCGCGATTTCTCGCGAAGAATTCTACCTTTGACTTATGGCTATTCGCTTTGCACATTATCAAAAATTGACTGTTTATGAACGTTATGAGTTCGGACTTATTCTGCGTTCTAAAGAGGAAGAAGACGTTTTACTCCCAAAAGCTGAGCTTGAGGGCTCTTCTATTCGCGTCGGGGATTCGATTGAAGTCTTCATTTATTCCGACCGCGCTGGAAAACTTGCAGCAACGCTGAAAAAGCCCAAGGCTCTACCCGGAGAAATTGCCCTACTTAAGGTTAAAGAAGTTAATCTGGGGGGAATTTGGCTAGATTGGGGCTTACATTTTGACCTAAAACTCCCCGAAGGAGAAATCACCACAGATATTGATGTGGGGGATAAAGTGCTGGTAAAAGTTATCGCTGACCCCATTGCTCGGGTCTTCTTTGCCACCAATAAAATAGACCCTTATCTCTCCCCTGCAGAGGGTTTAAATCGAGGAGATCAGGTAATTATTCAGTATTATCGACCGACTCCGATGGGTTATTCTGTAATTGTTAACGATGCCTTTTTGGGGTTGATTCATCTCAATAATTCCCATGGAATGCCCCAAACGGGTTATCAGACTAAAGCTTGGGTTGATTCTGTTCGACCTGACGGCAAGTTAGATATCTTACTTAAAGCCCCAGGCTTTACTGCTGCTAAAGATGACCTGTCGGATTTGTTTTTGAAGGTTCTGAAGGCAGAAGGGGGTCAGACTTCGCTGGGAGATAAGTCTGACGCGGATGAAATTTCTAGGGTTTTTTCGATGAGCAAAAAATCTTTTAAAAAAACAGCGGGAAATCTCTTTAAAGAAGGGATTATCCAGCCTGCGGGCACAGGTTGGAGCTTGAGTCAATCGACCGATACCGTCTTATAGAGGATCGGTTTGAACTTTTTCAGCCATTAGACGCAAATTTCGTCTTTTTTTAGCCATTTCAAAACGAACGCGATCTTCTTCATCTTTGAGTTCAAGAGGGGGAACCTTAACGGGCTTGCCGTTTTCGAGAGCCACCATGGTGATATAGCACGTGTTAGTGTGTCGTACCGAACGGTCTTTGAGGTCTTCAGAAATGACTTTAATGCCGATTTCCATTGAGGTATTGCCGGTGTAGTTTACGCTGGCTAAGAAGGTCACAAAATCACCTACGCGGATGGGTTGCTTAAAGGTCACCTGATCCACAGAGAGAGTGACCACGTATTTTCCGCAATAGCGAGAGGCGCAGGCAAAGGCGACCTGGTCCATGAGTTTGAGAATATCTCCTCCGTGAACATTTCCCGAAAAATTGGCTTTGTCGGGGGTCATTAAGACCGTCATACTGAGAGACTTATGGGAAAATACTTGGGTGTCAGACATAATTTGATTTTAAGACGTGAAAAACGGGCGTACCAAAGGTAGAAATGATAAAATCGACACGGAAGACTCTGTGAAGAAAATCAAGAGGTTTTTATAGTGTGGGTTGGCTCACCGAAATATGCAAAACAAATGCATAGAATAATAAGACGAGTGCGTTGAATTTGTGAGCACGAGTGAGGAGGATAAAATGAACAGAAAGAAAAATCCACTTGAGGGCTGGGCGAAGGGGTTTGTCGTCCTTTTGCTGCTTTTTTCTTTTAGCCACTCTGCGGGTAAGGTTAATGAATTCGCTTTGCACACGGCAAGTCTGAATAACGGACCTTCAATCATTGGTGGGATGTACAATCATATCTTCGTTCGTGGCAATGGAAATTCAGGGGATGAAATTTATTACAGTTCTTTAGACAGTATTTCTTCAAATGTTTTTGATA
>JBNKYI010000271.1:0-4086 GCA_050300815.1 Fibrobacterales bacterium | reverse complement strand
CCATCATCAACAGCCACTGCTTTAGTCTTTGAATACCAATTAAAGTGATCGCCTGGCGAATTGAAGAAATTTCATTGCGCAACCCCACAGAGGCCGAGTTGATAAACTTCAATAGATTGACAGTTACGCTGGGGTTTCTTTTAAAGGTTTCTTCAAGCTCTTTGATCTCTGAATTTCTTTGAATCTGCGTAATAATATCCATGATCGCCGTTAAGGTGGGATCAATATTCTTTTCTTTTAGTATTTCGGGTTCGGCAAAGTAATATCCCTGAAAAAAAGTAAATCCTTGATCAAATAAAAATTGAAAGGTTTTTTGATCTTCAACCTTCTCAGCAATCATCCTTAAATTTCTATTCTGAAGTAATTCCTTAAGTCGAGAAAAATGCTCAGGAGTGGTCAGTTTCACATCGATTTTTAAATAGTCTAAACAATCTGAAATTTTGTGATACTTAGCAATCATTTGATCTGACATGTCAAAATCGTCTAAAGCAATTTGATAGCCCGCCTCTTTGGCTTTGTGTAAACTTTCAATGATTTCATCGGTCAACTCAATGGTTTCTAGAATCTCTATTACAAAGTGTTTAGAGTCGAGCAACTTATAACACTCATCAATGATCATCTTGCTATTGAAATTAATGAATCCCTTTTTTGAACCCACCAATCGCATAGGGCCGATATTATTCAAAGTATTTACAATAACTCGAGAAGTCGCATGAGTGTCATCTTTTACGATCGCCAAATTCGCATCGCTGGTGCGAAAAAGAATTTCGTAACCAAAAAGATTACCCGCACCATCTAAGATGGGCTGCCGACCCACAAATAATTGATCTTGATCTAAATCCATAAATACGTGCACCACGGGTCAACGACATAGAGCGGGAAGGTCCCCTCTCCCCTGCAACTATTATACGGTATTTTTATTTAAGGGCACTTCTAAAAATGGCTTTGTCAAAAGAAATCTCCCAAACTGGCTTAATTGATTGGTGCTGATTTTCTAAACTCAATTGATAAATTCAGGCCTATTTGAATGAAAAAGAACTCTAACACTCCATTTGCAGGCCAGAACACAGCAATACTCTTGGTCGTTGCCATTTTTAACTCCAATCAATCAGGTCAGTTTATAAAAATAGAGAGCCTAGCTTGAAGATCGACTCAGACAACAAAATCACATCTTAGAAGAAATTTTTACTCTGTCTTTGCCTAAAATGTCTTGAAATTCATGAATGAGATCCATCTCGGGCGAAAGTCGAAAGCGATTGGATTTTAGGCGATGCTGATATCCGGCTTTCGTGCTCAGGTGAAAAATAAGTTGAGCCCCCGCATCTCCTTGCATTTCGAATCCCTCGGCCACCATTTCTAAATCTTGAATAAGATCTTCAGTCAATCCCATGGTGTTAAGAGAAAGGTGAATGAAACGAGTTAATTTGCGACGACTCTCTTCAAGGGGAATCACTTTTTGAACATCAAATTGAATACCCGTTCCCTCTCGGTTTTGTTTGATGAAGCCTTCAACGAGCATCATCGAATCGCCGACAATTTTTTCTCGATAAGCTTCAAAGGCATCTGACCAAATACACATATCGAGCTTGCCGTGCAAATCTTCAAGAGTTGCAAAAGCAAAGGGGCGATTCGTGTTTTGATTTACTCGCTGACGCAGATCGCTAATAACCCCTCCCAGTGTCACCAAGTGCCCTGTCTGTTCTTTGCCATAGGGCGCCTTTTCGGTGACAGGAAATCGTTTTTGACTTTCAGCTCCCAAATGTCCGTCCGTAAAGCCCTCTAATTCGAGTCGGTATTCTTCAAGGGGGTGCCCGGTAATGTAGAGCCCCATGACTTCTTTTTCTTTAGCGAGCAACTCAATGTGACTCCAAGGGCTGACTTCAATCAGGTCGGGCACCATCGAATCTCCCTGAGTGCCTTCGCCTAGATCAAAGAGAGAAACCTGCCCCATGTCTTTTTCTTTTTGACAGCGCGTGCCGTATTCAATGGCGAGATCGACAGAGGCATGCTGCTCTGCTCGAGTTCCTGCAAAAGAGTCGCAAGCCCCAGCCATGATCAGACTCTCAAGAGTTCGTTTGTTAAAAGCAGTGTTGTGGGCCATGCGTCGAGTGAGATCAAAGAGAGATTCAAAGGGACCGTTTTCTTTGCGTTCGCTAAGCAAATCTTCGATGACCGAAAGACCCACCCCCTTAATGCCCGCAAGGCCGTAATTTATTTTGCCCTCTTTTACAGTAAAAACCCCCTTCGAGCGATTGATATCGGGGGGAAGAATCTCGACTTTAAGGGATTTGCAATCTTCGAGCAAGACCACTAGGCGATCGGTGCTGTTGATTTCAGAAGACATGTTCGCCGCCATAAATTCGGCGGGAAAGTTGGCTTTTAGATAGGCTGTTTGATACCCCACAAAAGCATAGGCGGCAGAGTGAGACTTGTTAAAGGCGTAATTACAAAAGGGGATCAAGACTTCCCATAGACGTTCGGCGAGTTGTCGACCATAGCCGCGCTCTTCAGCGCCTTCCATCCACTTAGGAATCAGCTTGTCCATCTCTTTTTGCTTCTTTTTTGCCATTGCTCTGCGCAAAAGGTCTGCTCCACCCAAGGTGAACCCAGCGAGCCTTTGAGCCAAAAGCATCACTTGTTCTTGATAGACAATTACCCCATAGGTCTCGCCCAGAAAAGACTCAAAGTCGGGATGATAACAATCAATAGGTATGTTGCCGTTCTTGCAATCAATAAAGCGGGGAATGTTTTCGATAGGCCCTGGGCGATAAAGGGCGTTCATCGCAATCATGTCTTCGAGACAGCTCGGCTTGAGCTTGCGCAAATACTCTTGCATGCCCCCTGATTCAAACTGGAAAACCCCCACAGTAAGCCCTTTGCCCAAAAGCTCGTAAGTCGCAGGATCGAAGAGGTCGACCTTTTGCATGTCTACATCAATTCCGCGATTCTCTTTGATCATGCTTATGGCGTCTTTGATGACCGAAAGGTTGCGCAGGCCCAAGAAGTCCATTTTCAAAAAGCCCACGTCTTCGGCGTGAGTTTTATCGTATTGAATGACCACTGCGTCTTCACCGGGGGCTCTGTAAAGGGGGGCTAATTCAACCAATGGACTGGGTGCAATAATGACCGCAGCGGCGTGAATTCCCGGTTGTCGCTTTAAGCCTTCGAGATTAAGGGCATAGGTCCAAAGTTTTTTGTAAAGCTCTCGAGATTCAACGATTTTGCGAATCTCTTCAAACTCATCCCAAGATTTCGAAAGGTTGTATCCCAAAGCCGGAATCATTTTGGTGATGACATCGACCTCTTGGTGAGGAATGTCGAGGGCTCGACCCACATCTTTTAATACGGCTTTTGCCTTCATCGACCCGTAGGTCACAATTTGAGAAACGCACTCTCGACCGTATTTGGCCGTTACATACTGAATGACTTTCTCGCGGTCTTTGTCTGAAAAGTCGGTATCGATATCAGGCATAGAAACCCGCTCGGGGTTGAGAAAACGTTCAAAAAGCAAACCAAATTGAATCGGTTCAACATCGGTGATGCCGATGATGAAACAGACCGCTGACCCCACCGCAGAACCCCGACCAGGGCCAACAGGTATATCGTTGTCTCTGGCCCAGTTGATGAAGTCTTGCACGATAAGCATGTATCCCGAAACCTTCATCTCTTTCATGATCTCGAGTTCAAACCGAACTCTTTCTTTAACTTCATCGGTCACATCATCATAGCGATCAGGCAGGCGTTCCCAAGTCATGGCCGCGAGGTATTCATCTGAATCCGCATAGCCATCGGGAATTTCAAATTTGGGCCAGTAGGCATCTCCTACATCATCGCGAATAACGACATGGCAACGCTCAGCGATTCCGACGGTATTGTCAAGGGCTTCTTGATATGAGCCAAACAGCAACTCCATCTCTTGCGAGCTCTTGAAGTAATATTCAGACGTGGGGAAGTTTTTATTTTCAAACTCCTTGAGTTTTTCTCCTTGGGCGATACACGTGAGGATACCATGGGCTTCGGCGTCTGATTTGTTTAAATAATGATTGTAATTGCTCACTACAGGAGGAATTCCCATTTCGGCAGAGA
>JBNKYI010000270.1:0-4092 GCA_050300815.1 Fibrobacterales bacterium | reverse complement strand
ACTTACTTCCCGTCATTCAAAAAACAGAATTAATCTTAAAAGTTAAGGGCTTGAATGAGGTTCGATTTATTTCAGTAGCCCATGGGGATACATTGGATATTGATGAGGGAATGTCATTGAGTATGAGTTTGCCTTATCAAAATGGCGACAGTCAAACATCGTCTTGGCAGACTCAGCTTCTTCCTCCAGAGATGATTACCGATTTAACAGACACGACCTTCACTGCAAATTGGGAGGTGGGATCATCTGATACAAATCTTGACTTCATACTAGGAGATGAATTGGGATATGATACGCTATCTCTAGTTATACGGGTGATTAAAAACGCTCCGCCCACTTTTGCTTACGGGGTCGTATCTTCTTTTGACTATAAGTCTAACCATTTGAGTCAGTATGAAATTGCAGAGGGGCGTGTAGAATTGGGCTACGCCGACCGCATCTTGTTTTCAATAGAATTAATTGATGCAGAAGACGATTTTATTCAGTGGAGTCCGCTCACTCCATCTGCGGGAATGAAATACGAGAGAGTAGGCGAAAGTTTACAAATAGACTGGACACTCAGCTCTAAAGATTCTGTGCTCTTGTGGACAATGAATGATGGAATTCATAAAGCCGATACGGTGAGATTAGAGATCATTCACGATAAATTGACTTCGAATTCTCAATTTGAAAGAGGAAATCAATCTTCGGGAATGAGCTTGTTCTTTGAAAAATCGGGTTTTGCAGAAATTATAGCGATTGATTTTAACGGTAAAATGTTAGATAATAAATCGGAATGGTTTTCTGCTGGTCAAGTGAACTTAGAAAATTTGATTGCAAATTTGAGTCTGTCAGAAAACTGTATCCTTAGAGTTCGTCAAAATGGAAGGGTATGGGATTTCAAATGGAGAAAAATGGATTAATTAAGATCCTGTTGCTCACAACAGTATTTTCTCTCTCATTTGCCCAAGAAAATGGCCAAAATACTCTCTACGTTAGTGGGATGGAGCTTGTTAAAAGCGCAAATCCCATAGACGATCAAGAACATCAGTTTATTTATCGAATGAAGGTGGGAAAAGAAAAAACCCATCTTTTATTTGATATGAATTCTCTGCTTATGCAAGAGAAATACATGTATCGATGGCCTAAGGAATATCCCAGTGTCGAAAAGCCCAATGCGTCATTATTTTCTGGTCGCACGCCCATAGAGGATGTGATATATAATGAAAAAGTGATTTTATCGGATAAGCAAGGATTAAGTCTTCTATTTGAAGGAAAGAAAATCAAACTTGAAAATGTTTTGAATGTCGGTGTGGGACGCGTAGGTACAGGCAAACAAAGAGTGACCAAAGTGTTCTCTGATGGGTTAGAGAAATCAAGTTTGGGCCCGGTGTTTAGCTACACTTTTAAAGGAAAGGGCGATTTTTTACTCATCGAAGAGGATTATAAGGTGCCCGAGTGGATTTATGTTGAAGTCGCCGCTTTGTCGTATCGAGAAGTTCAAAAAGAATTAAAACGCCTTCCCAATCTTCCTCATTTAGTTGAAACTCCCAACGAAGCGATGGATCTTCAGCAAATTCGAGATTTATTAGAAAGGCAGATGAGGGTAGATTCTCAGTGGATCGATTCTTTAAGGATGAATTTGATTTTCTTTCCTGAGCGAAGAGTAAAAGAAGGAGATGCAGAATTTGAAGCGAGAAAAAAGATTCATCTCGCAACAATAGAAAAGGTGCTTAAAAATATTCTTCCCGAAAATTGGGAAGCGAATAGATACCTCATTCATCACCAGATGATCGCAGCTAAAGAGAACGAGAATCAGCAAAAAGAGCTGATTCAAAATTTAAAGATCGACAAAAAAGACAAGTTGTTTGAACAGTGGTGGAGTCAATCACTTTCAGCAATCGCCCAAGTACTTGTGGGTGCAAATTTACCTAAAGAAGCGACGAATCCAGGTCCGGATGCTTTTTTGGGTGCATCAGTGGGATTGAGTTATACCCATCTGATGGGAACGCAGCATTTTTTATTTCCTCATTATGAATTGGGGGGAGGGTATTCTCAGTGGAAGTATAACGAAACGGTTGGTCTCTATTCAAAACACATTTGGTTGGGAGCAAAACTGGGCTTTGTCCTTCCTTTAATCACGATGATGCCTAATCGGTTGACCTCTCCTTATACGGGAATTGCCTTTGTCAGCCGCTTGGGTTTGCAGAGTCAGTTTTCTTTGATTGAATTGGGGCAACGCTCTGAATCACAGAGTGAGATGGCCATAGGAGGTTTTGGAGTATTGGCCATCGTTTTTGGCCAGAGAGGAACCTCTCTCGAAGTGGAATATCATTATCTAAGCAATGGATATGGCGGATTGGGGTTGAATTTAAATTTGCCTTTGTGGATAGGAGGTCTCGAATGAAGAAAGACCTTTGGGCAGTTGCTGGCTTAGCGACAATGACTTTTTGGGGATGTTCTGATTTTTATTTGGGAGGAATATCGCATGGAAAGCCCATAAACGAAATGCCTTCGATAAATGACACGATATATATCCCTAAAGATTCCATCATTATCGATACCCTATTGGCTAATAACGATACCTTGATTGACCTGACATTGATACTTAAGCCCGAGCGTTATTTCAATTTTGAGTTTGAGCTCGTTGAGCAAGATTCTTTGAATAACTATCAGCTCTATGGGCAATCAAACTCAGATGCAAATGTTTCTTTTTATATCGACAATTCACCTCTATTTGATAGCCTGAGCTCTATAGAAATTGAAGGAATTTATAAAAATCAATTTTCTAAAGAGTTGCTCGTTAAAGATACAACCCATGTGCAATATCAGATAAGGGCGAATAATGAGGCAGAGGTAACGATGAGCTTGCTTATCTTACTTGGTTATGAATCAAAAGAAAACAAATCGGCTAAGATCAACTTAGATAAAGTGCAGGTGGCATCGCTTTTTACGAATAAGGGAATTCCACTCAAATCAAAAAGTTTTCAATGGAGAGAATTCTCAATTTATAAAGATGAGTCTTTGAAGGTGGTGACTCAGCGTTTAGAAGGATTAAATACTTATCTAATCACTGACGATCAGTTAAATCAGTTTTTAAATACGGCAACCTTACCTACGAATTATTTGGCTCGCTTTGATTCGACCCAATTCGAATTTGACACTTTGTTTGATGTCAATGAAAATTTGGTTCTTCTCAGTGAAAATACTTCAGCGAATAAAGTGACCTTAGACGACAGCATTTTTATCGCTTATTCAATACCGCTCAATTGATCGCGGGGGATTCCCACAATGCCTATCATCGTTTGAATTCGAATGACCTTGGATTGGGGTGAAGAAACGAGTTTTCCTCTAAAAACTTTTCCATCAAGTGTATTTAAATCGATGACGTTTCCTTTTTTCCAGTTTTGGGGATTGGTGAAAGTTTTTTCTTTAGAAATAAGTGGTATTTCATCTTGCTTTTTATCGTCAGATTGAATTTTAGCTTTGGCTTGTTGAAACAAATCGTTGATGGCTAATTGGGGGATAGAATCTGATTTTAGAGATTTAACTTCGTCTTTGGCCGCTAAAATGAGTGAGCTATCAAACTCTAGATCTCCAATGGGATCATTGATTTCATTCAAGTCTTTTTGAAGGTCTTTTTGCAAAAGAGAGTCTAAATTTTTTTGAAAGTCAGGTTGATTTTCTGGAAAGAAATCTTTTTCAGACTGAATTCCTTTTTCAACTTTGATAAAAGAAGAATCCTTGAGAACTTCATTAATAGAAGTCGCCATTTCTTTCAACTCGGTCCCTATTTGGCCTTCCATTTTAGTTCCTAATAAAAATAAGCGTCTATTGGCATCTTGAGATTTTGTGCTATTTCCCGAAACCTTAATGGTGTTTAAGTAATGTTTGCTGGCGGCGACTTTATCTCCTCGATATTCATTGCACTGGCCTTTGATTAAACTGATGTCTGATTTTTGCTCTTCGGTTGGAGTCGCAATAGATTTTAGCAATGAATCTGCACTGTAGCATTGTTGAATTTGAACCAGCTTCTCCTGTTTTAACCGAAGAGCATCACAAGTACCTGGATCGAATTGCAGATCTCCTGAAAAATCGGCCAAAAATTGATAT
>JBNKYI010000269.1:0-4114 GCA_050300815.1 Fibrobacterales bacterium | reverse complement strand
AAGAGGTTTGGTATTCCTTATTTTGAGGTATATATTAAGCGCAAATTGAAATTCCTTTGAGAGTATTCTACATGAAAAAAATGAGTTCTTTAGGGTGGCTTGGAGTTACTGCCTTATTTTGGAGCTGCGAATCGACAGCGCCTAGTGGCCCGGTAGTAGACTTAAATAATTGTCAGCCTGCCAATCCCAATGCACTTTACACCTGTGAGCAAGTGAGTTTAGATCCAAATTTAGGGATAGCGGAGAATACCTTTGAGACCTGTGTGGATGGTTTCGACAATGATTTGGATAATTATGTCGATGCCGAAGATCCCGACTGTGCGGCTTTTTACACACCCACATCATCTTCGATACCCGTGTCTTCTTCTTCTATCATTGTCAGTTCTTCTTCTGTAGCTCCGCCAACTTCAGCTTATCCCTTTGGGATTCTTCCTACTAACGCAAATACTGAATGGACAAGTAATCTCTACAATCAGTGGATTTCTGGCTATTATGAGCTCAGTGGTGATGGAGCGATGGCCCGCATTCGGTGGGACGATCCCAAGGTTTCGGTTTCAGAGGGTACCGCCTACGGCATGTTGCTGACCTTCTTTAACAACGATCGAACCCGTTTTAACCAGCTGACCGCTTATGCTTTAAATAACTTAAATGACAAGGGTGTAATGAGCTGGAAGTTGAACGGTTTTAGCGGTGTTCACTCAGATGCTGGATCATCGGGCGGAGCAGCAGATGCTGATCTCGATGCCGCGACTGCGCTGATTCTGGCCTATTGGAAGTGGGGTGATGCTAATTATCTGACTTGGGCGCAGCAATTTATTAATGCGATCTGGGATAACTACTTCAAGTCGGTCTTCGAAAACAGTGACTTGATTTGCATATCAGATGCTTATTGTCCTTTGTATAACCCTTCTTATTTTAGCCCCGTTGCTTTTCGATTGTTTGCGGTTGCAGACCCTGGTAATGCGACGCGTTGGAATCGTATTCTCGGCGAAAACTATACGGTGGTGATTGCAAGTCAAACCAACACAAATAGCTTTGGACTATTTCCCAATTGGACTGATGAGTATGGCACGCCTGATAATAAAACGAATCCCGGACTTTCTAAAGATTATAATAAATGGGCGCTCGAGGCGGTTCGTGTTCCTTGGCGTTTGACTTGGGATTATCTGTGGTTTGGAGAAGAAAGAGCCCGAGTTTCAATGGTTAATTTTTTAACTCCCAACTATAATGGCTTTGGCGGAAATGTGTATGCGACTGGGCAAAAGTATCGACTAGACAGCGGGGCTCCAGTGCTAAGTGCGGCGATGCCTTCATATGCGGGAGCGTTTTGTCTGAGTGGTATGGTGGACCCGGCTCGCCAGGCATTTATTGATGATTGTTATCCGAAGGTTGTGGGAATGTCTCAGGCTGCAGATCAATATTTTCATACGATTTTGCAAAATATGTTTATGCAACTCATGACGGGGCTTTATACGAAACCTGCACAACTGCAATAAAAAGGCTAAATTTTGGCGCCACCTGGTTAAGAATCAGGTGGCTTTTTGTTTTTATAGACTTTGGAATGAGGAGAGAGGTATGTGGGAAGGAATTTCTGAACCCGTCAGTTGGAGCTTGCAAAATGAAGTGCTGCGAGTGGTCGTTACTCAAGCGGGAGGAAGAATTGCTTCGGTGAGATTTCAAGAAAAAGAATTTCTCGAGACAGAAGCGGTACAAAGAGGTAATGTTTTTTGGACGAGTCCACAAAGCGATTGGGAATGGCCTCCTTTGCCCGAACACGATTCTGAAGACTATCAAGCGATGGTGGATGGGGCTGTACTCAGACTTCGAAGCAAGGTTGATGCCAAACTGAATCTGAGAATCGTCAAAGAGTATCGTTTTTTAAAAGAAAACCAGCTAGAAATTAAATACGGTATTGTTAACCAAGGCAAAAGTTCTCGAAAAGTGGCACCTTGGGAAATCACTAGAGTGCCGGCCAAAGGCAAAACGTCTTTTGAAATTGATGAAGACTCTCCCTCTTGGGGAAATCTAAAAGTAAGTGCGACAGAAGGTATGGTCGAATTTAATCATCAGGAAGAGCACGACCAAAAGTATTTTGCTTTTGCGCGCAATGGGGCTTTGCACCACGAACACGGCGGAGTGAAGTTAACTAAAAGCTTTCCCTATTGTCCACCTGCTCAGGCGGCTCCTGGTGAGGCTGCAATCGAAATTTACGCGGCCGAAACTTATGTTGAAGTTGAGCAACAAGGAGCTTGGGTTGAGGTCGAGCCCGGAGAAATCCTTTGGTGGACAGTCGTCTGGACATTGAGCCAAAGTTCTTGAGGATCGTTTAGCCACTTTTGAGTGAGTTCAATTCGTTCATTGAGATAGATTTTAAGGTCGTTATTGAAGTCAAGGGCATTTAATGCAAGCGACCAACATTCAGTGCAAATTTGGTTCTTGTGCTTAGCGTAAAATGTATGCTCTTTAAACTCAATCTCAGATAGCGCGAGGGGGGTCGTTTTCTCTTGAGCCTGTAGCAGTCGATGAAGTTGCTGTTGCAGGTGAACTCGAAGATGGGCGTGGTAAAAGTCGCGTTCATTTTTTAGGGGATTTCTCACGGAATCCTCTCCATTGAGAGAAAGCCATTCGAGTTGAACTTTGCTCGAATTAAAACGGCTGGCTTTGACGAGACAGTTTTTAGGGGCCAATCCTCGAATCACTCTTAATACATCGTCAACACTGATTTTACAGATGCGTTCAGTCGAATTGAAATCCAGATTTTCTTCGAGCTCGTTTAGACTTTGCAAAATCAAATGTCCGCTTCCGTAAGGGCCGGTCTCGATGGGGTTACTAGGGCCAAACAAACTGATTGTCGGGCAATTGACAGCTGCCGCTGCGTGCATGGCAAAGGTATCTCCTGTAATAAGAAGCTCTGCCTTTGAGAGAATGTTCAGAATTTCATCGAGGCGAGTTTGCCCGGCGAGTACGGTCACATGAGGCAAATGCCGAGAAACCGAGAGGGCTTCTTCTCTTTCTTCGGGGCTTCCTAGCAATACGATGGGGGATTTCAAAGTCTCGAGAAGTTTTCGAAAATTTTCGAGAGGCCACTTTTTTCCAATCCAAGCAGATCCCACTTGCAAAGCGTAAAAGCTTTCACCGGGGAGAGAATGCATGAGTTCTTCTTTAAGGGGGAAAGGAATTGGAGGCCTAGGTCTTAAGCCCGCCATTTGCAGATAAACCTCTATTGCGTGATAGGGGTTGTTGGCTCGCGCTGCAGGAATTGAAAATAGATAACGGGCGGCTGGATCTTTAACAATGAGCTCACCTTTGCGATTGCATTGAAGTCCGCGCCACTCACCGTATGAGAGCAAAGGGGATAAATAGGCGGTCATTGGATTTTGAAAAAAGTTGAGCACGAGCTCAAAGTGAACCTTCTTCAACTCGGTCAAAAATTGAGAGCCTTCAGCGAAGTCTTCAATAGAAGAACGGCTTCGATTGAGCCAATGTTGAAACTTTTTGCGGGGCAAGGTGTGGATTTGAGAGACCCAAGGTGCCTTTTGTGCCAAAGAGAGGCATTCTTCATCTACGAGATAGTGAATGCAGACACCTTCTTTTTGTGCTTTAATCTGCGCCGCAACTTGCAGTCCCATCAACACATCTCCGGGGTTGTTGGGCAAAATAAGCAGCCAATGCCTAAGTGAAGAGGAATCAGAGAGCATCCTTATATTCCTGTTCTTGCCGAGTGTTCGAATGATAAAGGCGGTGCCAAAAGAGCACTTCGAATTCCTTTTCATCTAAGTTTTCTTCTCGACTTATTTTTTGCCGGATTTTTTCGAAATTTTCAGAGGGTTCTTGTGGGGTTTGCGCGAAAGGTTTCATAAAATTTTTATCGGAAAGCTTCGTCTTCAGGTTAAGGGAAATTGATCTGAAATTTCTACCTTTGCTCAAAAAAAACACGGAACCCTCATGAAAATTATTCCCGGCAGCTCCGCGCTTTCCCCCTCTCAGGCTCAGCAGAAGTTAACTCAAATTCAAGCTCTCTTTCCCCAAGTGCTCAAGGTGCAGGCTCAGTTCTTACACTTTGTAAACTTGAATTCTGATTTGTCTGAGCGCGAGTCTCATGTTTTAGATCGAT
>JBNKYI010000268.1:0-4119 GCA_050300815.1 Fibrobacterales bacterium | reverse complement strand
GCTGTATGACAACTTGGTCTGCAGAAGAACTTATCCCTCAATTAGAAAGTTGGATTTTAGAAATCGCCGAGAGTTTCTGATTCAAAATTTAAAATGGCTTTGAATTTAATCTTTTTTTCAAAGTCATTTGATAATGAACTCATTAAATCAATCGAGAGGTGCTCTCAGCATCTAGGCATTTTTTTTCATGTATATCCATACGGCGAGTCGCTAAGTCTTACGACGCATCAGCACCACCAATCCTAGTCCAGCAAGACCTACAACCATTAAAATATTTTGCAAATCCATGTTGGGTATATTGGTTATTTCCACATTTTCTTGCAATTTATCTTCTTTAAATTTGATGGCTTCTTCTGCACCTTCTGAAACGTTCCCGGTTAATGCTTTTTGCAATTGTTCATTAAAAGACTTGGCATTCTTTTCAGGAATTTTCTGCATTAGCCAATCGTTAAACTTACTGTTTCCACAGGTAAATCCGGTGCAACTTAAACCATATTGGTTCACCCATTCCCCATGAAACTCAACTAATTTTTGTAATTCCTCAGCACTGGGCTTCCACATTTCTTTACGCGCAGCTTCTAACAATACCGATGATATTTCCTGCATTGCATAAGGATTTTCTTTGGCAAAGAATTCTTGGATTCTCTTACCTAAATCACCCTTATACCAAGTATCATAAACTTGTTTCCACATAAGGTCAGGCACCGCTTGTGGGCGCATGGTGGCCCAACCAAACATGTTGCGATAACCCTCTGCCATATCTTCGGCTGAAGTACTCCCCTCTTTCATCACATTTTCTAAATAACGGGGATTCAAATAACGCGCGCGCATTTCTTGCCAAACTGCATCTTCTAATGAAACAATTTCAGGGTTATAGACATTGCGGTTGTCATTCATAAAGGCATCTGCTTCTTTACCATTCACCTTATGAATCGCATTAGATAATCCACCCATAAATTCATAGACGTGATCTAGTGATATGGGCCCAGTCGCATTAGAAGAACGAGGTTGCATTAATACATCAACGCCTTTGAGTTGCGTTTCTAATAAGCCTTGCTCTCCATGTTCCCAAACTCCGCCTCCATAAAGTGCAGACATGTTGTTCAGGTATTGTTGGGCCACTTCGGCACGATCATCCCATTCTCCAGAATTTTCAACGAGGCCCATTATTCCAGTTCCATATTTGCCATTGACTCCACCAAAGATTCTGAACTTCGCTAGCTCTTTTGCTTTTTTAGGAGGTATTCCTTTTTCTTTAAGAGCTTGTTCAGTGCGCTCATCACCTTGGCGCACATAATTCACTTCTGCTTCTGTGTCTTCGGCAGCTAAGCGAATCGCTTTATGAATAAGTTCCATTCGTGAAGCAGCAATGTCTCTAAATTGACCAGAAGTTTGCAATACCACATCAATACGAGGGCGATTTAATTTAGAAGCAGGAATGAGTTGAACATCGTAAACTCTGCCCCGACGATTGCGCACGGGCTCAACCCCTAAGAGGTAAAACGCTTGAGCGAAATTTAAACCTCGATTGCGAATGAATTCACCACCCCATAAAGTGAGCGCCACTTTTTCGGGGTACTCTTTGTGCTTGGCCAAATAGGTGTCAATGACTTGTTGTCCCAACTTTTGACCGGCCTTCCAGGCTCTTTCATCAGGGGTATCCTCGGCATTGATCGAGTAGAGATTGCGACCCGTGGGAGCACTCTCTGGATTACTCACTAGGTCTGCCCCAGGTCCAGCTTCAATCCCCCCTTGATTCAATCCATTGATTAATGTTTTAAGTTCAAGGTCTGCAGACGCTCGTAGATCACGCATTTTTTGATGAAAGTCCACATTAAAGCTTTCAATTTTAGCCAAGGTAGTTTTCAATAAACTATCACTAACGGCCCATTCGCTCCACTCTTCGTTGATAAAAACCTTAGGTAATCCCGCAATTAATTTTCTGATTTGCGCAAGTGCTAAATCATACCCACCCTCACTAGCATGATCGTCATGATAATATTCATGACCGTTATTTCCATGATTTTTATCTTCTAATGATTCAGTTATACTATCTGCCAACATATAAAGATGGGCAAGATAATCCACATACATTTGTTCTAGGGTCGTCGTAAATTCTTCATCGGTCCATAATTTGCCATAGACATGCTGTCCGCGCGGAATTTTTTCTTTTTGCAAGTTGTGCATAATATCGTGAGCATTATAATAATACGACATTCCTTCGACTGATTTCCCTTGGGTAACCAATTGTTCTTTAATACCCAATGAGTCTAATAGCACTTCTAACCGAAGCGAATCTTCGCCTTGAGGAATTTTATTTTCAGTCAAAGGGTGCAACAATGCTTCTAACTCTTTGAAGCTGCCAAACAATTCATTTTTTTCAACGGGTGGAGTTAAATGTGATTCCATAGTCGCGTAAGTGCGCCGTTTAGCCATCATTGCTTCACCAATATTATCAAGAGAATAAACATAAAAGTGAGGTTTACCAAAGGTTAAGACTTCACTCCAATCTTCTTCAGAAAGTAAGACCGCTTTTCCTGGAATGAATTCTACACTCCCATGGGCTCCTAAATGAAAGAAAGCATTAACGCCACTTCCTTCAAGGGCATATAAATATCCAGCCACATAGGCATGAGGTGGAGGGGTTTTTAAACCGTGTACAGACTTCTGATGTTCTTCGCCTGGTGCAGTGGAAAGAACAGGTAAACAAATGACATTACCAATTTCGATTCGAGGCAAATAGATTCCTTTTTCACCATTCATTATCCCACCATAATAATCATCTGCATTATCACCCCAATGCTTTAGCAATTGTTCTTTTTGAGATGAAGTGAGATATTTATCTACCCATTTTTCATATTCTTTCCAGGGAACAAAAAGATCGGGATTTTCATTTTTCCACTTTTTAAATTCTCCTTGAGCAAAGTCGGCAATCACGCGACCTTTAGTTGAAATCAATTTTTCTAATGCCTTTTGATCGATCGGAAGTTCACCTGTATGGTATCCTTGATTTTTAAGTTCACGCAATATATTCAACAGTGAGGCACTGACTTCTAAACCACCTGCAACCATAGCGTTATCACCAGGGCCCTTGTAATAAAAAATCGCCACTTTCTTTTGGGCATTCGAAGTCGATTTTAATAAGCTATATGACTTTAAATAATTCACATATTTTACGATTCGTTCTTTAAGGGCCGTGGTTACCAAATGACCTTTCGCATCTTTAACCCCTGCTGCTAAAACATAAGGAACGACTCCACCATCCACCTCAGGCATCACCACATTTTGCCCCATCATCGCCCCTGTTCCACCTTGGGGATTTTTTTGCCATACAGAGTATTCTTCGCCGACAATCTGCGGGGTGAAATAAGGAATATTTTCTTGTACTGCCCACGATGTAAACTCATCAGGATTAAAAGGGGTCATGCGGCCATGGCTAAAGTGCACAATCATGTCAGGATGAATTTCTTTTAAATACTTCATGCGATCTTTAAAACCACCAACACTGATTGGATTAAAACCTTGTGAGGTTAATTCAAGGGTTAATTCTTCAATTAAACTTGAATTCAAGCCAAAGGGATCAGAAAAACTCGACAATACAGCGACAACAGGGTTTCCATTTTTAAATATTTTCGCATTGAGTAAGGTTTCTTCTGCAATTTTCCAATTGCTAAACACATTCATTTCTTTAAGGCTTTTTCGATAATAAATCACCTCGCGATTAATTACGCTGGGCTCAACGATTTCCCCAGCGCCAATTGAAACCCCTTGTAATTTAACACGAGCGAAGTTTAAAAAATTTCGAATGTTTTCTTCGCCTCCATTGGCAAGGTATTCTGAAACGGTTTTTTTATTTAGACTGTCTAAATTATTAAAATCATGATCAGGGCTTAAAACTGCAGATACATAAATAGGAATCTTTTTATCTAGTGCTTTTTGCACATTAGCTTTTTGCTCCTCACTAAATCGACCAATATGATTCATCAATATCAAATCTGCGTTGGCTAATTCACTCAAGTTATCATCTTGAGGATTTAATCGAAATCATTCGTCAAAGAGCCTTAGCGTTGAAATGGGATATTGAATCAGAGCAGGTGCTGATTGAGATAGCCAAACGAA
>JBNKYI010000267.1:0-4120 GCA_050300815.1 Fibrobacterales bacterium | reverse complement strand
CATTGGAATGACACTGGTCACCCATCAAACGGGCCCCGAAGGGGTCAAGGTTCACGCTGCGCTTATCGAAGAAGCTTCAGACATAGCCACAGAGCTTTACGTCGCTATTTTAGTTGACCGGGCTTCGGGTGGGCTTGTGACCATGTTGTCTCAAGACGGCGGCATGGAAATCGAAGAAGTGGCCGAAAAAACACCTGAACGAATTTTAAAGCAGTATCCCGATATCGTTGAGGGTTTTACTCCCGAGATGATTAAAGAAGGCGCGGCCTTTTTGGGATTAGATGGGAAAGCGGCTGAACAATATGCCGATGTGATCGTCAAACTCTACAACGTTTTTAAAGATTCAGATTGCGGCTTGCTTGAGATCAATCCCATGATCGTTTCGGGCGCAGGGGATTTAGCACTGCTCGATTGCAAGTTTGATATCGATGACAATGCTGTCTTTCGTCAAGGAGACAAAGGGGGAGACCCTAATGCCGAAAGCACTCCTGCTGAAGTCGAAGCTAAAGAATACGGCATGAGCTACATTCAACTCGATGGCAATATTGGTTGCATGGTGAATGGGGCCGGCCTTGCGATGGCGACCATGGACATTATTAAAGAATACGGTCAAGAACCCGCCAACTTTTTAGACGTGGGGGGATCGGCCACCGAAGAGGCTGTGGCCAAAGCTTTTGAAATCATTACATCTGATCCTAATGTCAAAGCCATTTTGATCAATATTTTCGGCGGCATCATGAAATGTGATGTGATCGCTAACGGTGTTGTTGCCGCTACCAAAAAAGTAGGTCTGTCTGTGCCTTTGGTCGTTCGTCTCGAAGGGACTAACGTCAAAGAAGGACAAGCGGTTATCGACAACTCGGGATTGAACATTGTCAGCGCAACCACAATGGCCGATGGAGCCTCCAAAGTTGCGGCTTTGGTGAAATAGAAAGGAAATCAGATGGCCATTTTAATTGATGAAAATACCAAATTGATCACACAGGGGATCACCGGTAAAGCCGGACTTTTCCATTCGCAAAAGTGTCGAGAATACGGCACTCAAGTCGTTGGAGGCGTAAATCCTAAAAAGGCAGGTGAAGTCGTCGATGGTTTTCCCGTTTTTAAAGATTGTGCCGAAGCGGTCGAAAAAACCGGTGCGAATGCGACGATGATTTTTGTTCCTCCTCCATTCGCTGCCGATGCGATTCTTGAGGCTGAAGCTGCTGGAATTCCGTTGATTGTTTGCATCACCGAAGGAATCCCTGTGCTTGATATGGCTCGGGTTCGCAAGGTGATGAAAAATTCAAAATCGATTCTTATCGGGCCCAACTGCCCGGGTTTAGTGACTTCTGATGTTTGCAAAATAGGGATTGCCCCTGGAGCAATTCACAAAAAAGGTCGCATCGGTGTTGTTTCTCGTTCGGGCACGTTGACCTATGAAGCGGTTCATCAAACCACGTTGAACGGCTTGGGGCAAACCACGGCTGTGGGCATCGGAGGAGATCCTATTCGCGGTCTTTCTCACAAAGACGTGTTGAAACTTTTCAATGAAGATCCCGAGACAGAAGGTATTATCCTGATTGGTGAAATTGGCGGTTCAGACGAAGAAGAGGCTGCGGCCTATATCAAAGAACACGTTAAAAAACCCGTTGCCGCTTTTATCGCTGGGCAAACGGCACCAAAGGGTAAAAGAATGGGGCATGCCGGAGCCATTATCCAAGGCAATGCAGGAACTGCAGAGTCTAAGATCAGTGCGCTTAAGGATGCAGGTGCCTACGTGGCTCGCACTGCCGCCGAAATTGGCGACAAAATGATGGAAGCTATGAAAGCTAAAGGTTTGGCTTAATAAATTATTTATTCCAAAATGGAGTTGAAAAAATGGCAAGAAAAAAAATAGCCCTCGTTGGCGCAGGACAAATTGGCGGAACTATGGCTTTGGTGCTCGCACAAAAGCAATTGGGTGACGTTGTGCTTCTCGACATTGCTGAAGGTATGCCTCAAGGCAAGGCCCTCGATATTCAAGAAGGACGCTCGGTCATTCCTACGGCGACAAATTTGAGTGGCTCAAATGACTATGCAGATCTCAAAGGGGCTGATGTGGTGATTGTGACCGCTGGTCTTCCGCGCAAGCCCGGTATGTCTCGCGATGATTTGTTGTCTGTAAACTGTGGAATTATCGAAAAAGTGGGCACGGCGATTAAAGAAAATGCACCTAATGCTTTGGTGATCGTCGTGACTAACCCTTTAGATGCGATGGTTTACAAAATGCAAAAGGTCACAGGTTTTAATCCTAAAAAAGTAGTGGGCATGGCCGGTGTTCTCGATTCGAGCCGATTGGCTTGCTTTATCGCGGATGAATTGGGCGTTTCTGCTGAAGACGTGCGCGCGGTGGTCATGGGCGGTCATGGCGACACCATGGTGGGAATTTATTCAGCGGCGACCGTTGCGGGAATTCCTCTCAAAGAATTGATGGACAAAGAAACCTTTGATAAGCTTGCTGCTCGCACTGCCAAGGCAGGTGGAGAAATTGTCGCCTTATTAAAAACAGGTTCGGCTTTTTATTCTCCGGGTCTCTCAGCGATTCATATGGCTGAAGCCTATTTACTCGACAAAAAATCAGTATTAACCGCTGCAGCCATGTTGAATGGCGAATACGGCATCAATGGATTGTATTGCGGTGTGCCCGTAGTTATGGGTGCTGAAGGCGTTGAGAGAGTACTAGAAATCAGTTTGACTGAAGAAGAGCGCAAGGGCTTTGACGTGTCTGTAGATGCAGTTAAAGATCTTGTTGCTTGGGTTGACGCGAACTAATTGTTTTCTACATAAAATGTTTAAGGGCTGCTTCGTAAGAAGCAGTCCTTTTTTGATTTTGGCATTGCCTTAACCGCAAAAAAAAACCATTTAAAGTAATTGTCCGACGATCTACATCCTGAAATAAAATGAATTTTGGGAGCAAATGTTTTTGGGGCTCCATTAGAGCCGGCGACTCGGTATTTGCAAATTTTCTATAGATAAAGCAAATTTTAAAGGCGTCTTTAATTTCAACCATTCAGCCTTTGGCTCGGAGATATACAGTGAAACTAAAATTATGGCTTTTGGGTATGGCAAGTCTTCTGATGTTATCAGGGTGCTTGTTTGAAGAAGATGGTAAAGTGGATTATGGTGAAAATGCAGTGTTTTATTTTTCAAGTTATAACCATGAAACCTATGGATATATTTATGCTCCAGATGCTTATTATACGGAGTATTGTTCTATGAAGGGATTTTGCGGCAATATTATTGATGAGCGTGATAATCAAAGTTACGGGTGGGTTTTGATTAACAATACCAAATGGTTGCAACGCGATTTAGATTACGCAACCCCTAATTCATATTGCAGAGATGGATTATGTGACTATTACGGT
Source organism: Fibrobacterales bacterium (assembly GCA_050300815.1). GTDB lineage: Bacteria > Fibrobacterota > Fibrobacteria > Fibrobacterales > CAWVXU01 > JBNKYI01. The sequence continues at coordinate 734 of JBNKYI010000267.1, read as the reverse complement.
CGTAAATACAGTTGGGCTGAGGCGATGAATTTAGATTCAAGCTATAATACTAAACATTTTTCTCTAGGTAATGAAGATAAGCGGGGGATTTGCCCTGAGGGTTGGAGGCTCCCACGAATTCAGGATTTTGCATTAGTTGCCTTTAATTCTCTATATATTCTGCAATTTGACGTGAACAAAAGGGATGGTGGTTATTATTTTAATCCTGATTCTTTATATCGTTACAAAGATAAGGATAAACTAAATAGTAAAATTAAAAGCAATCAAACATCTATTAATAATCGAGGATATATACCTCTAGATTTCTTTGCTTCTGAGCAATGGCCCAATAATGAGGATATTGATAATCCTTATTCAATGGGATTAAAATACTGGAGATCCATTAGAATGATGATTACAGAAGAAGACCCTAACGATCCTAGTAGGTTTATGACCATTTCTAAGGGGACAGAAAGTTATTTACAAGGGGTGTATTACGTATCTAAAGAAAAAAAGCCAGATGAAAATATATTGGATCGTGAGCTACTTACTATACGTTGCGTTCAAGATATCACCTATGATGAAGCCCAACAAATATGGATTGATGCTTTTAAAGATAAATGGGAAGAAAACTTCATTGTCCTGTAAACAAGTCTGTATGTTCAGGAAAAATTATTATGGCACTCGTGACATAGAAATCGTTACAGTTGATGGCTTCATTCAGAATGTAGTCTAAGCCACCGGTATAGATATCT
>JBNKYI010000266.1:0-4152 GCA_050300815.1 Fibrobacterales bacterium | reverse complement strand
GGTCCGTGTAATTTTTCCATTTGTTTTAAAAATGAACTTAAATCAAGATCTTTAGGGGTATAACGTTTGAGTAAAATTTGAATAAAAACTTCTTTGAGCACTTCGCAGTCGTAAAGCGCACGGTGCAACTTTTCAGAGTCAAGAGAGAGATTCAAATGGCGACGCATTCTTTTTGCCAGTTCACCTAACTTATAGGATGGGGCCTCGGGGATGATTTTTTTAGCGATTTTTAAACTGTCATAGGTTGGATTTTTAATGGGTTGCATTCCGTTGCGGCGAGCGGCTTCGTAGATAAATTTGGTATCGAAATCGGCGTTGTGAGCGACGAGAACTGAACCCAGCCCACAGAAGCGATGAAAATCACCGAGCACTTCGGCAATTTCGGGAGCTTCTTCAACCATCTCGTTGGTGATGTGGTTGATTCGGGTGGCCTCTTCAGGAATAAACATGGGGGGCTTGACAAAAGACTCAAACTCGGCAACGGATTTCGTTTTGATTTTACCATCGATGAGTTCAAGAGTGAATTTTACTCCCGCCAGCTCAATGATTTGATCTTTGCGGTAGTCTAGTCCGGTCGTTTCGACGTCAAAGGCAACAAAAGTAGGATATAAGGTCATTGAATACTCAAGTTAAAAAGGATCATCTTTGTCTGTGTTTTAAACATAAAAATTATTGCTCTGTTCATGGATTGATCTTAAGGGCTGTTTATAAGCTTTCTTTGGCGGTGGAATTTAGGAGCGTTGAATAAGAGGCCCTTGCGACTGACTTCTCTGATAGAGGAGGAATGCCGGAGTAAAATCTGACTTTGACTTTGCTGAAAGGCAAAGGCAAAATCATGCGATCCCAAGTGTTTAAACGCAAAAAACGAGAATACTTCACTTCGAGAAAGATAAAGGGCTTACCCGATTGTTCGACGAGCCAAGATGTGCCAGGTTTGGGAATTAATGCTGGGCCTCGAGGGCCGTCAAGAGCCATGCCGATAGGAGCCTTTTCGAGCATTTTTAGCACATGGCGAATGTTGAGAGCGCCTTGGCTCGAACTCCCCCGCACAAGAGTGTATCCCAAATTTTCTAAAAACCGGGCGAAGAGACTGGCGTCTTTACTTTGAGAGAGAAAGAGAGTCATCTTTTGTTTTCTAAATAGATACAAGGCGAGGGGAAGGTCTTGGTGCCATATCCCCAAAACATAGGGGCCCTCAGGAAATTCCGAATGCCTTTCAACTCTTAAAGACTTCATCCAGAGCAGAAAAGCTCTTTTTCCCCAAGACGAAAAAATAGCTTGAACTTGGAATTTCATGAATTCTCTGTGGAATTGCCAGAAGAAGGATCACATTCAGACGCTTGAGAACGTTGAAAAGCAGAGCGATGTTTTTCGCAGTATTTGGGATAAATCACTTGGTGGGGGATAAGGGTAAATTCAAAGGCTTGAGTGCATCCTACAAAGTGACAATTTTCTCGCCGAGTTTGTTCAGCGCGAAAATTGTGCTTGATGACCTGGTTATTTTCTAGAATGCGTTCGACTAGCGGGGAGCGGCGGTCGGCGAGAAGGTCTTTGATCAACGCGTCTTCGGGATTGTTGTTCCGGTTCATAGAAAAATGTTAGTAATATCCCCCAACAAATCGGTGAGTTTGTAACTTTAGCGACGTGAATATTGAGTGGAATCAATGGGCGGTTTACGCTACGTTACCCCTTGTTTCAGCGGGGATTGGCTGGCTTACAAATTGGGTGGCCGTCAAGATGCTTTTGCATCCGCTTAAACCGCGACGCATTTTAGGCGTTACTTTTCAGGGGCTGATTCCCCGTCGAATTAGCGACCTTGCTGAACGCATCGCCCGTTCGATATCGAGAGACTTTTTGACGGTCGAAGACATTGGGCAGATGATCGAAAAGGTTGAGCTCAAACCTTTTTTGAGAGACTATATAAAAACAAAGTGGGATGAAAAACTCGATAGTATTCTCGGGTTTATTCCCATGATCAAAATGCTTTTACCCCAAGATAAACTAAACGAAATTCGCGATCGCATTATCGATTCCTTTACCGAGGGCGAAGGGGATATTACAACTGCTATTGCTCGGGCTATCGAAGGGAAAATTGATCTCGAAGAGGTTATTTGCTCAAATATTTTGGCCTTTGACCTCGCTCAACTCGATCAGATTATAAATGAAATTGCCGAAAGAGAGTTTCGATTTATTGAAGTTTTAGGAGGGGTGATTGGTTTTGTGGTCGGAGTGATTCAAGTGGGCTTGGTGCTGCTGGTCTTTTAGTTGAGATATTCTCTTACGACGACCTTTTAGGAAATCTCTAAAAAGTCATTCATCTGAAAGTTTTCCATTAATAAAACAATTTTTAAAAGCCTCCCTTATAATTTTTGCGTTGAAATATCCCTTCTGCTTACTAGATTTGGGTCTCATTCGGCGACATAGCCAAGCTGGTAAGGCCACGCTCTGCAAAAGCGTTATTCCCCAGTTCGAGTCTGGGTGTCGCCTCGAAAAGAGATTTTCTCAAAAGAGAAAGTCTCTTTTTTTATGAAGAAGAAGCGGTGTCAGACGTGTGTCAGACGTGTGTCTGATACATATCAGACACCGACTCTCTCATTCTTTAGACCAACCCACCAGAATTGCCAATTTGGCCACATTGTTACTAGACTTTAAGAGGACTTAGGCACCTGAAGAGTCGAGTTAGGTCTTGTGGGGAGCGCTTTTGACAGGAGAGTTTGTGAAGCATCGTTTCTTTTTTTTCTTTGTAGTAGGCTGCGCAGCCACTTTGTGGGCTGCAGATCAGTCTGAGCGGACTGGCTTAGATATTGGTGTGGCTTTTAGTTTTGTTTCTATCAAAAATGCGCATTCGGGAAGTGTCGCTCAATACGGCATTGATTACCCAGGTTTAGATGGCAATGCGACAAAACTTTCTGTTCCCTTTGGCTTCGCTTCTTATTCAGAAGAGGGTCAGGCGAAAGTCATGACGGGGGCGCTAGAGTATCTTTTATTCTTAGGGACGGGGGATAAAGATACCGGAGAGAAACCCTACGCTCCTTACGTGGACGATTCTACGAAGTCAGTTTACGTCGATTGGGATTTTCTCACGTTTAGCGCTTCGGGAAAAATTCATGAGAACCTGCCGATCTTAGTGGGAATTCAGGGTGGAATATCTGTCTTTGGCATAGAGAATCAATTAAATGTCTCTTATCGAAAGACGGCTTTTAATAATGGAGGAATTCTCACTTACGGACTCAATGCGGGCTTTACCTTAGGAAGCAATGAGGGCTTTTTGATTCAGTCGATGTTTTTTTACGACTGGATTTATTTTATGAGTGGAGTTAATGAGGCGACAACCAATGGCAACCGCTGGTCTTGGGAGAATGATATCTTTCCCTTTGCAGACCATCCTCAATTGCGCAAAATCCATTTTCGTTTTTTCGTAAAATCTCATTTCGGAATGGAGTACAAACGACCTCAATTTGGCGAAGGGCTTGAGTATTCGGATCTGCAATATGGCTTTGGCGTCTCTTACTTCTACTGAGTTTTTAATGGGTTTAAATTCCGTAATTTTAGAGGAATCGGTTTAAATATTCTCTAAGGGGAATTAGATATTTTAGAAGAAATCAAGGTGATTGACATTAAGGAGACATTGTGAAGGTATTAAAGTGGTTATTGGCGCTGGCTCTATGGAGTCAGGTTTGTGCACAGGGATTTTTTTGGGGTTTAAATCTGAGTTGGGGCGACATGGAGTCGGGGGCCGATGCGAAAAATTTGTCTATCTATGAGCGAAATTACAAAGACAAAGTCGAGTCGAGTGACTGGGATGTGGGAGGTTTTGCAGGGATTTATATCAATTGGGGAGTGAGCGCTTTTGCAGATATTGCCTGGGGAGTTACGCTTGAAGATGCGGGAGATACTTATGGAGATGAATTTTTTCATACCAAAACCATTTATGGGCTTAAGTACTACTATCCCGTGATTGAAAACGGGGGTGCATGGGTGAATTTGGGATACTCGCACTATTCTATTGGTGGTCTGAAGACGAGTGGAGGTGAATTGGATTTTGCGGGTTCAGGTATTGCTTGGGGCTTGGGTTGGGAAGGAAATATGGGAGGTGAAGGCGTGAGTTTTATTTTGGGCTATCAGCATTATTCGATTGGCGAGATGGAGTCG
>JBNKYI010000265.1:0-4159 GCA_050300815.1 Fibrobacterales bacterium | reverse complement strand
AAACCCCATTAGCTTGGTACTGGGTACAAGCGGAGAATATCTTTCGGCAGAATTACTGTATGCTTTGACATCAAATAGAGTGGGTAGCTTTGATGAAGCTGTTCGCGTTCCGCAAAGTTTGCTACATCAATATTTTGTAAATGGAATGAGCAATAATATTATTCCTTATTTGAATAATGAAAACCTAGATGCTCAGATCGATAAATGGAATGAAGTACTTATTGCTTTGCAAGTAAATAATTTCAAAATGAATAGTGTCTTTGTCGACAGTATTAAGCTGGCGATGCAGGGGCATATTAGCAAGACAGCGTTTATTTATCAAGTTTATTTAAATCAGGATTCGGATTTGAATAAATTGAAAGAAGCGTTTCAAGATGCAGAATATGTCAGTACGATCAACGAAAATATTGCGGATGTAAATGACAAATTTTCGGTAACAGATCTTAAGATGTTACAGCTGTTTTTTGACGCCCAACGCTTTGTTGAGAATCACATTGAAATGTCGTATGGCATAGTTAAAAATCTTGCACCATCAGAAACAGTTGCATTTAAAGATGCTTTAAGTTGGGACTTAAATGAATGGGAAAATGCCGTTGAGTTTGCTGCAGATGCGAGTATACAATCATGGAGTAAAGATGAAGCGAAGAGGGTAAGAAACCTTCCTGACGATTATCCTGGTGCCAATGTTGCTGAGCAAATTAAAATTTATGCTTTGAATCTTTGGGAAAAATCTCAAGAGATTTTAAAACCGATGAATTTTACTCAACTTGTTTCGAGTTCGGTAACTGCTGGATCAGAGGCGAGTGATGTACTTGTTGATGTCGTGCCCTTATTAGATGGAGACTACGACGTTGATCTTGACAAGCAAACAATTGAGCAAGTGTTGCCTGCAATAGGATCTTATGTTGAATCGGCTTACGGGAGTTTAACGGCAGATGAAAAATTAGCTAAGATCGATGAAGTGGCCACTCATCTTGTCACGGTACAAAGAGTCTATCGTTTTACTGATGACGGTGAATCTGTTGCTTATCTTCTTGAATCGAAATTGGATTCGTCTTATGCGATTGCGAGAATTCCCGAAGATGAATTTGTTGCAGATCATTATAAGGGGCTTGGTGGTTTCGAAAAAGCCCGCAAAATTCATCGCATTGCATCGCATCATGCCAGTGAGTTGTTGTTCAAAATTGCAATTAATCAGAATACACTGAATTTGCGCGAAGAATCACTTAAGGCATTACCTCGAACCTCAGAAAATGTCTTTGAAACGGCGATCGAAAGGTCTTACACATCGGCGCAAAGTGAAAACTTTAGCCGCGCCGATTATAAAGCCGAGTGGGAAACGCTCTTTGGAAATATGATTCAATGCAGTTGTGGACAGTGTCAATCTGTTTTTGGGGCCGCCGCTTATTTGGTGGATTTAATTCAATTTTTGCCTTCAAATATGTTGATGGAGTTAAAGAATCGACGTGAAGATATTTTGAATGTAGAGCTCAATTGCAAAAACACGAACACGTTGATTTCTTATATCGATTTGGTTAATGAGTTTTTAGAAAATAGAATTCATCCGCTTGAATTTGAAATGGCAGATACGTCTATCGCAGCCAACGATTGGAAGGCATTGATCGCCGGGTCAATGACTCTAACCGATCTCTCGACAGATGCCTTAGATGTTTTTACCTCAATCGGATTGACGTTGACTAGTGATGCAGAAGTGCTAAAGGGTATTAATGCCGGAGAGTGCTCTGTGTTAGATGGTTCATGGCGTTATGTGGTTAAAGAACTGAGTTCAGGTGCTGTTTTGCTCAAAGCTTATCCGCAGACAAATTGGGAATCTGATCGCATTAATGCATTCCCCGAACATTTTAATAAAGGGGCTTATGAGCAGTTGAGCGATAAGGTTTATCCTTTAAATCTTCCCTTTAATCTTTTAGAAGAAGAGAACAAAATTTATTACAAAGTTTTGGGAACTCCTAAATACGAGATTCTGAAACATTTTGTACCTGGGGAGGCGTTGGCTGATAAAGTTTGTGCTTACTTTGGAATCAATTATAATTTAGCAGCGGTGGTCGATTCGAACTTTGCCGTCACGGGTGCACGTCCGACAGATGGAGAACTATGGGGGCTTTCGAATACAGAAAGTGTTTCAATTCCTCAACCGGGAAAAACTGAAAATATCCTATCGGGTTTATGGCATCAGGTGCTTGAAAATTTTTCTGTTTTTTCAAATCGTTCGCGATTATCGACACAAGAAGTTTTTGATTTGATTCATCTTCGTTGGATTCAAAATGATATTCCTTCAAACCTTATTCGCATTTTGCCTAATAGTGAAGAAGGTTATCAAACCTGTGATACCGAAGAGCTTTCGATATTAGGCTGGAGCGCAGAACGCCTCAATCGCGTTGCTCGCTTTATTCGGGTATTGAAATTTACAGGATTGAGCCCTAAAGTTTTAGACAATTGGTTGATGAGTCGTCAACCTGCCGACAGTTATATCAATTTGCAAATCTTGCATGATGATCTTCGTATGGCAGACTCTTTTAAGAAAAGTCTTTCTGAAGTTTTGGCGATGTCTGTTGCAATTGGTCTCGAAGGCACATCATCTGAGAAATCTGCAGACTCTTTGTTTGCAGACTTATTCCGTTCGGATTCTTTAGATGCTCTTCTTAAAGAATCTTTTGAAAAAGTACTTCGTTTTGAATTGTCAGGAGATGTTCTTTCAAGTGAGCTTCCGGTATATGATGCATCGATCCGTTCGATGATTGAAAATCGTTGGAAAATAAAACCTGAGAATTGGAACAAGCTATTTTCTGGAGTTGTAATTGAAGAACAAAAGGTTTATTTGAATAACCCTCTCGAAGTGTCAGCAGGTATACCTTCGTTAAACGATTTATATCGGGTCAGTCAATACGCCAATTTCTTGCAAGTAAGTCTCTCTGATTACATTGATTTTTTTGTCTATGTTAAAGGGGATATTACTTTCGCTTGGTCAGAAATGAATCTCGATGAATTGACCATGTTAAAAACTGAAATTGACAGTGTAATTGAAAATAATTTGTCGTTTGCGGATTTGTCTTGGATCAAGTCATCGAATGCTTCGGCTGATTATCAGAAAACAAATGAAGAGATTGATTTGTTATTTGCTGAGATGACAGAAACGGCATTGAAAATTCAAGAAAATGCAAAAATCGAAGAGAATGCTGGCGAACAAGATAAAATTCTCAAAACAGAGATAAACACTTTAATCATCAACTCGTTATCGCAGTCTCTTGAGATGGATGTGGCTCGTTTAGAGTATTTTCTAAAAGAAAAATTGAATTCTGTAAATCCATCTGAGTTTTATCTCGATGACTGGTTTCGTGTCTTTAAAGGAGCTGCGGCACTTTGGTATAACGATGTGCAAAATGCCAGTGATCGCACTTTATTGATTGCTGAATATCAACATCTCGAACGGATTGCGCTCTTTGTAAATAGAACGGGAATTACACTTGAGGTGTTAAGATCGCTTAATACCTTAGATTGGAACACGTTAAGCAATGGGTCGTGGAATCCATTAACGGATTTGTTAGAACTCAATTGGTTGACCCATCAGAATCAAATTTCTGAGACGGATTTACTCAAAGTGAGAAGTTTATCGCAAGAAGGAATTCCTGAAGCCGATGCTCAGGCAATTCAAATTCTCGCTGACAGTCAGAAGTTGAGCGTTGATGAAGTGAGTTGGATTTTTGCCAAATCGAATCTGTCGGTCGCAGATTTGTCAGGTCTAAATATGCTTAACGTTTGGGTGTCGATGCTTAAAAATGTCCGCTTTTACCAAAAACTACAACTGACGCATACGCAAATTGATGCGCTTGTCTTGAATCCTATTTCTGTGCAAACGACAGCTCAATTCAGAGATTCAATGGAAAGTTTTCTTGGAGAAGGAGTGTGGTTGAAGAAGGAGGCACCTGCTCGCAATGAATTGCGTCAGCGTCAGCGAGATGCCTTGGTGGATTATATCTTGAATTATGGAGATGTAGACTTCAAAGATGCAGATGATATTTTCGCTCATTATTGGATTGATGTACAGATGAATGCTGATATGAAGACCTCTCGTATCAAACGTTCAATTAGCTCAATACAGCATTTTGTGCAAAGAACATTATTGGGTTTAGAACCTTCT
>JBNKYI010000264.1:0-4203 GCA_050300815.1 Fibrobacterales bacterium | reverse complement strand
ATAAATTGCAAAAAGTCTGAAAAGCCATGGTCGGTCTTCTTTTTTGATTTGGGGGATTTATTTTTGCTAGCGGAGTATGGAATGAACGAGAGAGAACGACCGTGGGACGTAAAATTTTTGCCTTCTTTTTGTTTTTGATTTTGTGTGGATTAGGCGGATCGCTTTATTTAGAGGGGCGTTGGCAACGCTACCGCATGCTCGACCACGAGAAGTTGATTGAAATTCCCAATGGTTTTTCGGCAAATCAAACGGCTCAGCTACTCGTTGATCAGGAAATTGTAGAATCACTGAGAGATTTTAAACTTTATCTTCGCTTCAAGGATATGGGGGCGAAGCTGAAGTCGGGGGTTTATGTATTTCGAGATTCAGCTTCTGTGGCCTCTGTGGCCCAAACTTTAGTTAAGGGCGAAACCGCGAGCTTGAAGGTCACTATCCCTGAGGGGAGAACTTCTTGGGAAATTTATGGAATTCTAAAAAACAGTTTTCCCGAGCTGGATTCTACCCAGTGGAGCGCGCTGATTTACGACTCCCGTTGGGCAAAATCTTTGGGTGTCAAGGCTGATAACCTCGAAGGTTACCTCTTTCCGAACACGTATAACTTTCCCTTGCGGGCGAGTGCCGGGCTGCTGCAAGAGACGATGGTGCATCAATTTCACAAAGTGTTTGCTGAATTAAACTTCGAAAACTCAGAAGTTTTTCTCAAATATGGAGAGTTGGGAACTGTGACCCTTGCTTCGGTTGTGGAAGAAGAGTCGGCTGTGCCCCAAGAAAGAGGAAAAATTGCGGGTGTTTTTTATAATCGTCTGCAATTGGGAATGCCATTGGGGGCTGATCCGACAGTGCGCTTTATTTTTCGCAACCTGACAGGCCCCATCTATCGAAGTCAGCTGAATTCTGACAGTCCCTACAATACGCGCAAATTTGCAGGTCTGCCTCCGGGTCCCATTAGTAATCCAGGTCGAGAGGCGTTAAAAGCCGCACTATTTCCAGAAAAGCACAAAGAGTTGTATTTTGTGGCCAAAGATGACGGAAGCCGAGAGCACTTTTTTACGAGCAAGCTTTCAGATCACAACAAATACAAAGATATCGCCGCCCGTAACCGCGGAGAATAGAAGTTGAGTTTTTTTATTAGCTATTAGATTTGGTTTGTATGAGGAAATAATTCTATGTCGAAAAAAATGGACATCGGAACGTTGATTGCGGGTGGAGTGGTTGGAGCCGCCTTAGGGGCAATACTGACAAATAAACCTAAAAATTTGATGATTTCGGCGGTTTTAGGTGCCGCTGTTACCGCTACATATGAGGCCTCTCAAAGAGCGAAGGGCAATCAATTGCCTATCCTTTTTGAGGACGACGGAATTCTTTGGCGTCGAGAGCCAAATGGGCAAATTAAGAAAATCAAAAGCTTACCCATTGCAGACAGAAAATTCGACCGAGAATTTTATTTAGGTTGAATACTATGCGTAGGTTAAGAATTTTTAGTGGACCTAATGGTTCAGGAAAATCTACCATTGCACAAAATTTGCAATCAGATGGGCATTTTAGAACCGCAATTTTTGTGAATGCAGATGAACTTGAGAAAGAGTATTTCATCAGAGGGAAGATCGATTTAAATCACTATCTGAAGTGCTCTATAACTTCAAAGAAAGCGAGACTCTATTTTGAGGAGAGTGGCATATCAATTTTTAATGTTGCAGACTTCGAATTAGGTGCAGTCAGTGTTAACAGAAATCAATTTACTTATAAGGGTGAATTCAACTCTTATATTGCAGCGGATGTTGCGGCTCTCATTCGGCTTGAATTAATTCAGTCGGGGGAAAGTTTTGCTTTTGAAAGTGTATTTTCACATCGGTCTAAATTAGATGTGATTAGGTATGCCAAAGAGAAGAATTATCGAATATATCTCTACTTTGTGGGTACTCAGGACCCAGAAATTAATTTGAATAGAGTCAACATAAGAGTGAATGAAAACGGTCATGGTGTGCCAGAAAACAAGATAAAAGAAAGATATTATCGTTGTTTTGGTTTGTTAAAAGAGGTGCTTAAAGAATCTGATCGAGCCTACTTATTTGATAACTCCTCAACAAATGCTAAACTTGTGGCAGAGGTAGTTGCTGGCAATAAGGTTACCATGCATTTACAAGAAAATGTCCCAGCTTGGTTTCAGACCTATGTGAGTCGTTAAAATTAATTATTCCGATGAGCCATCGCTTTGCACATATTCAGCAGGTGAGAGCGATAACCGTTATCAGGCAAGGCCATAATCGTTTCGACGGCCTTTGCAATGTGTGACTTGGCGAGTTCTTTTGAGGCTTCAAAAATCCCCATTTGATCAAGGGTGGCAAAAATCTCTTGTTGAATTTCGAAATGAGCGCCCCCTTTGCGTAGGGTTTCCATCTCTTGTTTTTGTTTGGGGGTGCATTTCTCATAATAGAGAATTAAAGGAACAGTCATTAGGCCGTTAGACAGGTCTGAAAAGGTGCCTTTACCAAGATCGGCGGCCCCGATCCCATAATCCAACAAATCGTCAACAATTTGAAAAGCGATGCCAAAGTCTCGCCCGAGAGAAGAGCACTTTTCTACGGCAATCTCATCCATGCCGACAATGATGGATGCACAGGCTGCTGCGGCTTCGACAAGTGCCGCCGTTTTGCCATCAATGACTTCAATATATTGTTCTAAGGTGATCTCTTTACCGGCAAGGTCAATTTCTAAAGCCTCTCCGGCGACGAGTTTGGCTGTAGATTCACTCACCCAACTGGCGACTCGTCGATCGGGGTCGGGCATGACCAAGGTTAACGCTTTAGATAGGGCGTAGTCTCCCACCAAGACCGCCATTTTGTTGCCCCACTGTTCGTGTGCGGTAGGCTCGCCTCGACGGGTCTCTTGTTCGTCGATGACATCATCGTGCAAAAGAGAGGCCAAGTGGAGTAACTCGATAGAGGCGGCTGCGCTGGCTAGGCGATGACAAGTTTCTTGCTGCCTAATGTCTGCCTTTGTGCCTGCGAGTAAAAACAAAAGCGTAGAGCGAATGCGCTTGCCTTTGCGTTCCATGATTTTGTTTAGACGAGAATTGAGTTCACCGGGGGCCGAATTGGCTATCCCCAGTAAAAGTTGGTCGGTTTTTTCAAGTCCTTCACTGACGAGTTCACGGGCATTTGATAAAACATTTTGATAAGGAGTAGCTGTCATCTTTTCATTTGCGTCTAGAGTCGGGTGTGAATCGGGAGAATTGCTAGGACAATCTCTACCTAATTTTTACCTTTGATCTAAACGAATCACCTGGAGTCGAATTTGTTAGCAGGCCAAGATAGTTATTTTTGGATAAAATCCTACTGTAATGCCACGGAATGGGAGTGGTTGAGTTGGCAATTGTTTGAGGCGGGGGCCCCTGCCGTAGAAGAATTAGAGAGCTCAGATCCCGAGAACATTCATTTTAAAATTTCTTCTGAAAATAAGGGACTCTTAGATTCCATAAAAGCGGAGTTTGCCCAGCTCATTTGGGAAGATGGAGAAGACGAAGCTGTCGATTGGGATGAACAGTGGAAAAACTCTCAATCCCCTGTAAAGCTGACCGATCGATTCACGGTTTCGCCCCCTTGGTTGAGCCACTCGACAGAAAGTGCGACCGGAGAAATTCACCTGAAGATAGAAGCCAAGATGGCCTTTGGCACGGGTGAGCACGAGACCACCCGGCTCTGTATCCGCTTGCTCGAAAGTTTTGAGGGGCGCTTAGGCAAAGTCTTAGACATTGGCACGGGCACGGGGATATTGTTGATGGTGGCTCATCATTTGCAAGCCGAATCTCTGTGGTTTACCGAGATTGATCCTGTAACCCTGCCTTGCATCGTCGAAAATTTTCCTCTAAATGGCATGGAGGTTCCTTGGGGTTTATTGGGATCTGTCGAACATCTTAATCCCGCCGAAAAATTTGACACGATCATCAGTAATATGATTCGGTCAGAAGTGTGGCCAATGAAAGAAGCGATCCTTGAGCGATTGCGAAGTGAAGGTCGATGGATTCTCAGTGGGCAACTTTTAGATCAAGATCAATCGGTTTGGAAAGAGTGGTTTGCCCAAAATCGAATTACTCTGTTTCACATTTTGAAGATTTAGTTTCAACACTAGTATAGTAGATAGCTCGGTTTATTAGGCAAGTACTTTGGTAATTAGCCTTTCGAATATTTTTTTACTGCTTTGGTT
>JBNKYI010000263.1:0-4205 GCA_050300815.1 Fibrobacterales bacterium | reverse complement strand
CAAAATTGGGGATGCTGATCGAGCCAAGTTTCAAAGCATTGATAGCGAGAAACTCTAGCCCACTCTTCAAGACCATTGGCAAATCGAGCGGGAGGGGCAAGATGCCACACCTCAAGAGGTAAGCCTTTAGATTCAGCAAAGTTTCTCACCCATTTTTCTTCAGTGGCCGACTCTTCGACACGCAAACCGTGGTTGATATGCAAGAGCTGCAAGGGCCACTTTTTACCAAAGCCCAATTCCATTGCCCACAACACCAAGGCCGTGCTGTCGGCACCGCCAGAAAAGGCAATGGCCAATCCCCCTCGCGCCCTTTTGGCAAGCTCTTTTAGAAAAGGATTAATCAATGAATGCTGTCGTCTTGGCTGTGCTGAATTTCAGCGAGTAAATCGTATAGGTCTTGAGGTCGAAGCGGTTTGGTCAAATAATGACTCATCCCCATCTCTTCTCCTTTGCGTCTCATCTCAACAATGGCGTGTGCCGTTAGAGCCACCACGGGGATAAATTGGTTAAGCACTCCTGCTCGCCCTTGACGCAGAGCTTCAGTTGCTTTAAATCCATCGAGAATTGGCATTTCAATATCCATCAAAACCAGATCAAAAACCTTTTCAGACAAAAGCTGCAAAGCCTCTTCTCCGTTAGATACAATCTCAAAACGAGCATGTACTTTTTTGAGCAACAATCCCATTAACTTTTGATTGACTCGATTGTCTTCAGCCACCAAAATTCTCAACCCCGGCAACAATTCTCGAATCGGAGCTCTGGACATGGGAACGGGTGCATAACTCTCATCCACCGTCAATTCTACCTCAAAATAAAACTCCGAACCCTTCCCCTCTATTGAATTCACCCAAATTTTCCCCTTCATCATTTGAACAAGGCGTTTGGATATCGCAAGCCCCAACCCCGTACCTCCAAATTTTGAAGAAATATCTGAAGAAGCCTGTTGATAGTCTTGAAAAAGACCGGGCAATCTGTCGGGAGGGATCCCCACACCCGTATCTTTCACCATAAACAACAGTCTTTCTTTGAGGGGAGCGATCGCTATTCGAGAAATTTCTATAGATACCGAACCTTTTGAGGTAAACTTTACCGCATTCGAAAGCAAGTTATAAAGAATTTGACGCAATCGCTGTGGATCCCCAACAAGCCATACGCCTCCATCGGGTTCGTATTTTAGTTTGAAATCAATCCCCCTTTGTTCACAGATCACCTTGAAGGTTCTGCTGAGATAGGCGATCAAATCATCGAGAGAAAATCGACTTTTGTCTAATTCCATCTCTCCTGCCTCAATTTTGCTAAAATCGAGAATGTCGTTGATCACCAACAACAGATGCTCTGCCGAATGTGCAACCGTTTCGAGATGAGAATGAAGCTGTGGGTCTTGCTGGGCTCTTTCTAACGCCAAAGCATTTAATCCGACGATGGCATTGAGGGGCGTTCGAATTTCGTGAGACATCGTCGCTAAAAATTTTGATTTGGCCAAGTCGGCCTGCTCGGTCTTTTTGCGCTCAGACTCATAGGCCTTGCGAGCAAAAACAATGATCCAAGAACACATGATCATTGAAGAGGTCCAAGCCACTGCAATATCGACCAATCTCAAGCTATTCGAGTGATGAGGGCGAGAAAGAGTGTCTCCCAAATAATATTCTCCCCAAATCATTCCACAAACAATCAAAGCGGTTAAACCTGTAAATTCAAGTTGGCGGTGAGGCAACAAAAACAAAATGATACAGACCAAAACAAAGAGAATGTAAAGAACGGTGCCATGAGAGCCTCCGTTAAAAAAGTAACCCACCCCTAAACCCAAAATGTGAACTGCGTAAAATATTCCTGAGGCCAAAAACAAGCGATGCCTCATTTTGAAGTAAAGAAAAGCTGACGTGACAGCGGGTAAAAGACAACAAATCCATAAAATGTGAGGCAACGACATTGAAACCACAACGAGCCAAAAGGTAAATCCACCCACCATTGAGAATCGACACGCCTGCAAAAAAAGCGTGTGGTTAAGGCGTTCTACAGATGGCTTACTAAGCTCTAGTGAATTGATGGTCGAATAGACTGATAACATTTATTCCTGACTTCTCGAGAAGAGTGAGTAAAAGATAATCTCTTCATTTATTATCGATATTGCACCAAAAACTTTGGCGCAGCCCCCATAAAAAATGTGATAATATACCGAGAATTAGAAGAGGCATTCACATAATGTTATCATGGAAACGCTGGCTGGAACCCATCTCGGGCTCAGATAAAAAGGATCTTGACCAAAGCCGCCGCAAGTTTCTCGCTCAAGTCTTGATTTTACTCGAGTGCATTTTTCTCTTAGCCTCTCCTATTTCACTCATTGTCAAAGACTATTTAGGGTTTTCAATCACTCTTTTTTTTGTTTTAATGGCTCATTTAATCGGAATGCGCATTAAAAAGCTGCCCATTCACTACCTCAACAGTCTCGTTCTCGCCTTAGGTAACCTCAGTTCTTTCTACTACGTTCTCAGAGTACCTAGTCAGCTTCACGCCGCAGACGCCTACTACCTATGGGCCGCTCTGCCGATTTATCTTTATCCCAACAAAAAAAAGCATCTCACGATTCTATTCACTCTCGTCAGCGTGAGTCTTTATTTGGTCTCTTTCAAACTTGAGGGCTGTTTGGTAAACACCTACCTTCCGGTCCCCTCTGAGGCCATTATTTATCTGAGAATTCTCATTTCTCTCTCCATTTTTACGCTCATCAGCTTCGTCGTTTACAAAGTGGTGACCGATTTTAAAATCACTCTCGCGCGCATGCAAGAACAAAACGAACAGCTGACTCAATCAGATCAAATTTTGCAAGAAAGCCTCTCTCAAAGTAACGGTCTCATGGCGACTCTAGAAGATTATAAAACGCGTATGGACCTCGCCCTCGAAGTCAGTAAAATGGGAATCTGGGAATACGATATTTTACTGCAAGAGATGAACTGGGATCGGGGAATGTACCAGCTTTTCGGTCGCACCGAAGAAGAATATGATAATCAATTTCACAGCTTTAAAGATTTCATCCACCCTGATGACAGAAGTCGATTTCTCGATGAGCTCAGAAACGCCTTGATTACAGAAACTGAAGTCAACACCGTTTTTCGCATTCTGCGCCCCGATCAAGATATCCGTTTTGTGAACTTCATTTCGAGAACAAGTTTTAACGACAACGACGAACTTTCTGAACTTATGGGCGTCTGCTGGGATTTGACGAAAGAACGCCAACAAGAAATATTGCTTGACGACACTCAACGTCTTCTAGAAAAAACCGCCGAAATTTCTCACACAGGTGGATGGGAAATGGACCTAGTGAAAGAAACGCTCAAATGGTCTAACGAGATTCGTCGAATTCTCGCTCTGCCCGAGGATTTTGAACCCGAAAACAACACCCTCTACACCCACGTTCATCCCCATTTCCGCAAAACGGTACTGAGACTCATGGACGAGGCCATCAACGAACAGAAAAGTTGGGATACTGAACTTCAGCTCGTCAATCATCGCTCTGAACTCGTCTGGGTAAGAAGCATAGGCAACCCCATCAGCGAAAATGGACGAGTCGTCAAGATCGTTGGAACTTATCAAGACATCACCGAGAGACGAAAAAGCCAAACCGAAAAAGAATATTTTTTCAACCTCTCTAACGAAATGTTTGGGATCACCGCCGCTCCACATTTTCAATTTTCTTACATCAACCCGACTTGGAAACAACTTCTGGGGCACGCTGATGAAGATTTAACATCAAGTTCTATTCTGAATTTTATTCATCCTGATGACCTTGATACCTTTCACAAACAACTTAAAGACTTAACGATTGACAAACAAATTTCGGGAATAGTCACCCGCATGAGAACGAGCAAAGAAGAATATCTTTGGATCGAATGGAATCTGGGATATCACGAAGAAAGCGAATCTATCTACAGCGTCTGTCGAAACGTAACAAATCAAAAACTCTACGAACGAGAACTGATCAGCGCCAAAGAAGACGCCTTGCATGCCGCTCAATCTAAGTCGACCTTTCTCTCAACCATGTCTCACGAAATTCGCACCCCCATGAATGCCGTTATTGGAATGACCCAGCTTTTACTCGAAGAAAATCCTCGGCAAGATCAACTTGAAAACCTAAACATCTTAAGCTTTTCGGCCAACAACTTGTTGGTTCTCATCAACGACATTCTCGATTACAATAAACTCGAATC
>JBNKYI010000262.1:0-4211 GCA_050300815.1 Fibrobacterales bacterium | reverse complement strand
AAACAACAGGTCTTTCGTCAAAAAATGGAGCTTGATTCGACGCATCTCTGATTGTCGCAAAGCCTCAACGACAACTTCACAGGGATCATTTGTCACCCAATAATGATCTCCTTCTGTATCTTCAAAAACTAAGGCGTGTATTTCGGGAAGTTTATGCACGAGATCAAGCATTGCATCGCCTATAGAATTAGGTAAATCGACGCAGATGCGATCAATAGAATTTTGATCGAGAAAACGTCGCAAACTCTCGGCCTCAGAGCGACACCCATGACGAACGCCAAAGTAAAAGAAGCCTTGTCTTATCTCAGTGATCACAACCCAATTCTCCGCAAGAGTCTAAGGTCGATTATCGTCATCTTCATCCTCATCAAAATCACCCCCCATCAAGTCTTCAAAATCCTCTAGATTATATTGCATTAGCATGCTCGCACGTCGCTTGACGAGCGCGTCTAAATTGAGTGCCTCTTGCCCCAATATCTGAGTCAAAGAGCGTTCGAAATAAGTCTTCGAACTTTCTCCCTCTTCAACCTGACTTAAACGACTTGCAAATCGCACCACGTTCAAACCATCTCTTAAACTATAGGGCAAGTCATTTTGATGAGCGATTTGCAAAAATTCCAAACAATATTTCAAAAGCTCAGGAGCCGCTTTAGGCAGATGAAAGTTTAAAATGTCAAATTCTTCTTCTGCTGAGGGGTAAGGGATTTCTATTGAGGGCTGCAAACGCGAAAGAATATACTCGGGAATTTCGAAGGTCGAGGCGTCTTGATTCATTGTGACACAACACCTAAACTGCTCATGAGCCTGTATGCTAATCCCAGCGACCAGAGATTCGACCTGGCGGCGGTGATCTAACAGACCTGCCAGTGAAGCCCAAGATTTTTCTGACATGCGATTGCCTTCATCTAACAAACACACCCCACCTTCTATCACCGCACTGAGCAGAGGCGAAGCCATATAGCGAAGTTTATTACCACCTTCGAGAACCGGACTGATGATCAAATCTTCGGGGCGGGTATCTGAAGTGCACTGCATTAAATAGACAGGCCGATTTAAAGATTTAGCCGCGGCCATGGCCAATGTGGTTTTTCCTAAGCCCGGAGCCCCGATCAAGCGCGGATTGAGAAAAGGCTCTCCATCTCCAAAGTCATTCCAGCACGCCATCAACTGCCTAAAAGGAGCTTCTTGCCCAATCCATTCGGGCAACTGGCTAATCGGTTCAGCTAAATGAATCTCAACACCATGAATTTCAATCGTCTTCAAAAGGACTCCTTAAATAATTCGGTAAGCAGATCAGGGGATCGCAAAAAATCAACGTTGATCTAAAAGGTAATGTTAAAAATAATTAGGGGAGCCCTCTGGTGCTTTGCTAAAACTCTTCGCGAGAATCTAGAATCAATGTCACAGGGCCGTCGTTTACCAAACTGACTTGCATATCTGCCGCAAAAATACCCTCTTGCACGCGAGAAAATTTCGCCTTTAGTTTTTCACTAAACTCAGCATACAATTTCAACGCCTGAGGCCCCCCTGCCGCCAAACTAAATCCAGGGCGCGTGCCTTTGGCCATTTTTCCATAAAGCGTAAATTGAGAAATCAGCAAAATTTCACCGTCAACTTGCTTTAGATCGAGGTTCATTTTATCGTTATCATCGCTAAAAATTCTCATTTTCAAGAGTCGCTCAATAATCCAATCCACATCCTTTGAGCCGTCTTCACGATGAATACCCAGCAACACCAAAATCCCTTTTTGAATGGCACCGACAACCTGACCTTGCACCTCAACCTTTGCCTGAGATACCCTTTGCACGCAAGCTCTCATTGCAAAGAATCTTTCCATTCAAGCGAATCCACTGAGGGCTTCAAAGAATCGAGTTGACCTTCGTCGCTTAAAGAATCGAATAGCGTTTCTAAAGAATTCATTACGACCTCAGAAGAGTTTTGATCAGAGAAATCTCTCACCTTTCTGAGGTGCACCCAGTTTTCCCAGATGGGCTGAGGCAAATGACCTTCTTTATTTTTCCAAAGTTCATAGCTCGTTTGCAAGTGCTTTAATATTTCAACCAACCAAATTGCCGCCGCCTCTTTTTCAAAGACCCAATTGTCTGTATGAAAATGAGGATCTTCAACGGCATAGCTCACAAATACTGGAGAGCCTTTAGCTAAGGTATTAAAAATGTTTTTAGCTCGTCGAGTATGAAAATTTGAGGTGATCAACAAAACAGTGTCTGCATCGAGTTCTCGAAAAAAGGGAATGGCCACCATCGCTTCTTCGAAAGTCGAATAAGCATCGTGGCGCATTTCGAGAATGCGTTGAGCGTCGACCTTTTGCATCAAAAGATCCTGAGCGTAAAACTCTGAATTGTATCGGTTGCGAAAGTTGCGAGATCCCGACAATACAATTGTGTCTATCACTCCCTGTTCCAACAACTCTTTGGCCCCATCACTTCGATTCATTTCTCGGCCTTGCCCATCCAAAACCAAACCCCATCGATAACCACTCAACGGATCAGACTCCACGAGCCAATTTCCCGAAAGCCGAGAGAGCACCACCAATGCCCCAAGCAGAAACACAAGGATAAAAAGGAACAAATATTTGAGTTTTTTACTGTGTATCTCTCGCTCATTGCGAACATAAATTTTATTGCTCATTAAACTTTTTTCTTGGTTAAAGTGACTACGCATCCCTGATTATCCACATGAACCTCATCAAAATAGGTTCTTGCAATAAACAGTTCTTCTTCAAAGGTAGCCGGTTCAATTTGTTTGCTTTTGTTGCAAATTAGAGAGAGTTTCAAATTTTCGTCGGCATATGCATACACTAGAGAAAATTTCAATTCAAAATTCTTTGTCTGTATTTTAGCCAGATTAAACAGAGAGCTGCGCATATTTCTCCACACCAATTTGGCGAATCCTCGATTCACCATTTGGTCAGAAAAATTCACGATAAATTGCTCAAATCTTCGCTCAGAACTAAAGCGATAACGATAAATATGATCTGTCGAGTTAAACCGCCCTAGGTAGCGATAAGTCTGAGATTTTGCATCCTTTTGAATTTCGAGGGCAAAAAAAGTTACATCGTCTTGGTTGCTCAATTCTACGCCAACCCGATTCGTAATTTCTGTCGCCGAATGAATGAGTATTTCATCGAGAGGCCGATGACTATGATGACTGAGAATATCTACAAAATCCTTGTAAAGTATTTTCGTGTTCTCATCTTCGACAATTTCAAAAATACCATCTGTAAAAAAGAAAATTCGATCGCCCTTCTTGAGATATACTCTCGCTTCTTCGTACTTAGGTTCAGGAAATATTCCCGCAAAAAGACCTTTCGTGTCTAGCAACTTAACCGTGCCATCGGCCCTTCGCAAAACCGGAGAGGGATGAGACGCCCTCGTATAGGTGAAGCTGTTGTCTGTCAAATCAAAAATTCCGTAAAACGCCGTAAGGTAATGGCCTGAATTCAAAACCGAACAAAGATTCGTATTCAAAATATTCATCAAGCGACGAGGGCTGTCAATTTTGGGAGCGTGCACCGTCAACGACATTTTGGCCAGAGCTCCTACGAAAGCCGCAGCCAAACCGTGCCCCGCCACATCTGAAATAAAAATGCCATACTTGTTCTCGCTGATTTTAACAACGTCATAAAAATCCCCTCCCACACTTTGAATGGGCTCGTAATGCAACCAAGATTTGATTGAGGGAATTTCAATGGCCTGAGGAATAAGACCTTCTTGAATTTCTCTGGCGTAATTCAATTCTTCAAGTCGCTCGTCGAGATTTTTTTGAAGTTCATTTTGCGTTTGCATCAAAGTCAAATTCTTATTCTGCAGATCGTAGGTCACCTCTTCTAAATTTTTCTTTGAACGCTCTAACTTAAACTGCGCATCATAAAACGAGGTTAGGTTTCTCCAGATCACCAACACTCGCTTCTCGCCCTGCAATTTAATGGGATAATATTCAATATCGAAATACAAGTCTTTAACGTAGTTCGTAAAAGAGCTATTGTCGGGATCATACACCGGATGAAAAACGTGCTTTTGTATTTTTAAAACACTCTCTTCTTCGAGCACCCTCTCAAGAATAGTGTAATGTTGGGGAGGAAGCTGACCCGAAAAAATGTCTTCGAGATTTCGCCCAACCACTTCTCCAAAGTTCTTATTGACCAGATTGCTAAAGCGCGTATTCACTCGAAGTACCTTTGAGTTAGGATC
>JBNKYI010000261.1:0-4214 GCA_050300815.1 Fibrobacterales bacterium | reverse complement strand
GGTTCAACAAGCTTTTGATCATCTCGAAGATTTGGTTCATCGAATGGATGAATTTTTAAAAAATGGAACATTTGAATTACCTGAAACGCTGCAAAAAAATCAGAATGCCTTGCTAGATATTTATGCGAAGTCTAATGCCAATAAAAAAGAGAAGGTGGCACCTAAAATTGCGCTAGAAGCTGAGCCAAATTTTGAAGAACTGCTCAAGCAAGCTCAAGAGGTAGCGGCAAAAGAAGCGAGAGCGATAAAAGAATCCTCAGAGGATGTAGACTCTGACGCAGAAGCAGAGGAGAGAGCAAAAGTGGAAGCGCAAAATGAAAGTTCAATAGATGTTGAAGTAAAGAATGCGAAGGCCGAGAGAGAGATGAGCTTGGCCAAATCAGAAGCTAAAGTAAAATCGGGAGCGAGAGAGGTTTCGATATCTACTGATGATTCGATTCGCGTAAGCACCAAACGTCTTGATCTATTAATCGACTCGATTGGTGAAACGATGATAGCCTTTTCAATGTTGAGAGCAGACGAAAATATCATTCACGCCAACGATTTGATCTTAGAAAAAAAGATGGCTCAGGCAGATTTGCTGATTCGTCAAATGCAAGAAATATCAATGGGGTTGCGCATGGTTCCCATTAATGGAACCTTTCAAAAGATGGCCCGTATTGTAAGAGATTTGTCGAAAAAACTAGATAAAAAGGTCAGTTTTGAAACTAGTGGTGAAGAGACTGAATTAGATAAAGGAGTGGTTGAACGAATAGGTGATCCTTTAATGCACATGGTTCGCAACTCGTTAGATCACGGCATAGAAAGTCCCGAAGAAAGAGTTAAGAATGGCAAAGATCCCGTTGCGAAAGTCATTTTGAAATCTTACAATAAAGGGGGCAGCATTTACATTGATATCGAAGATGATGGACGAGGGATAGATAGACAGAAAATCTTAGATAAAGCAATTAGTCAAGGTTTGGTTGATGAAAGCGTCGGTCGCAATATGAGCGAAAGCGAGATATTTCGCTTTATCTTTCATCCGGGATTTTCGACTGCGACTAAGGTCACAGATATTTCAGGTCGAGGGGTGGGCATGGATGTAGTTAAGAAAAATATTGACGCCTTGCGGGGAAGCGTAAATATCAGCTCGACCTTAGGCAAAGGATCTTTATTTTCAATTCGTTTGCCTCTAACCATGGCAATTATCGATGGCATGGTGGTTCGCAATAAAGAAGAACGATTTATCATTCCCACTCTAAATATCATTACCACAGTGGGATATACCGATGAAAAAATCGTGAGAACTCCGCAAGGAGAAACCTTAGTTGAGATACAAGAAGATTTAGTGAAGGTGATCGAGTTGAATTATTTACTCGGCTTTGAACGCAGTATCGAGAAGATGGATCAGGGAGTCATTGTTGTTGTCGAAGATTCTTTGGGGGGTAAAATTGGGCTTTTGGTGAATGAAATTTTAGGACAACAGCAAATTGTGATTAAAGGTTTTGGCAAATGGATGGGTGAATTTCAAGGAATTTCTGGCGGAGCAATAATGAATGATGGGAGTGTCAGTCTGATTTTAGACATTATGGGACTTTCAAATTTATACAGCGAGAAAGAGTCTCTTGAGTTAATTGAAGGTTAATATCATGTCAATAGCAAATAAACTCATCGTAGGAATCTCAGACTGTAAGGTGACCGACGATGAAAATGCCCAGATTGTGACACACAGCTTGGGATCTTGCATAGGGATGGCTCTCTATGACAGCAAAGCAAAGATAGGGGGAATGCTGCACTATATGTTGCCTCTTTCGGGTGCCCGCAAAAATGAAAAGGGCTTTAACCCAATGATGTTCGGAGATACGGGAATCGTCAAGTTTTTTGAGATGATGTATGAGTTGGGTGCAAAAAAAGAAAACATTCGAGTGGTGATTGCCGGAGGGGCATCAATTAATAGAGATGTTGATAAAGATTTGTTTGGAATTGGTGAAAAGAACGTGGTCATTGCTCAAAAGCTTTTGTGGAAGAATAACGTGGTCATTGACAGTGAACATGTCAGAGATCGTATTTCGCGAACGCTTTACCTAGACATGTCAAGTGGTGAAATATGGATCGTAAGTCAAGGTGAAAAAATCGTATTATAGGTGAATTATGGAATACAAAATTTTAATTGTCGATGATTCTGAAATTATTCGAATGGTGCTCTCGCGAATCATTGGAATGATCAATTTGCCTGTGAAATCGATTCGATTGGCGGGGCACGGTAAAGAGGCGTTGCAATTGATAAATGAAGAAACGCCCGACATTATTTTCACCGATTTAAATATGCCCGAAATGTCGGGAATCGAGTTGATCGAAGAGTTGAGCAAGGCCGAAAAACTTAAGGGGATATCAACACTGGTGATCTCGACAGAGGGCAACGAAGAGCGCATAGAATACTTAAAGTCATTAGGGGTAAATAGATATATGCGCAAACCCTTCACACCTCAGTCAGTTAAGGCTGAGCTTGAAAATCTGATAGGAGAGTGGTCATGAGTTCGACAGTATCAGAATCACTTCTAACCGCAGGGGTACAAACTTTAGAAACGTTTGCTTTTATGATGGTTGATCCGCTGACAGAAGACCAAGAAGAAAACTTCTCAATGGGGGTGTCAATTGAATTTAAAGGAAAGTTTAACGGCATCTTGCAGGTTTGGGCCGAAGAAAGTTTTTTGCAGTCGGTTTATGAAACCCTTGTGGGGGATGCCGAGCCTAATGTTCAGTTGGGCATGGAAAACAGTCTCAAAGAAATTGCGAATATCGTTGCAGGGAATTTCTTAACGGAAAATTTTGGTGTGCACGAAGAATTTGATCTGTCATTGCCTGCACTCACTGAGTTTGAAGGCTTGTATGACGAGAGAATATGGATTAGTGATATGGAAACAGAGGGAAAGTTGTTGTTGCAAGTGAAATTGGCAGAGGTGTCGTGATATAGACCTGTATAGAAAATAGGGGGGTGCATACAAAAAATGAAATACGTACTTCTCTTTTGCTGGAAAATAGAGGAAAATATTGGGTGCAGTTGTAGATGAATTGATGATAGTGTTAACCTGAGGAAAGCATGAATTACGTATTAATAGTAGAAGACGAGGATATGACTCGAAAATTGATTTCTCAAATTGTGAAATCACTGGGCTACATTCCTATCTGCGCTTCAAATGGCCGTGTTGCATTTGAAATACTTAAAGACAATCCTCAGATTGAGGCGGCGCTTACCGATTATCAAATGCCCGAGATGGATGGCATTGAGTTTATCAAAAAAGTAAAAGCGGATGATAAAATAAAGGGGACCTCAATCTTGGTCTTTTCAGCTTATATTCGCCTTTCGCAGATCAATGAACTTTTTGAAATTGGTGCTGAAGCCTTTCTCAATAAACCCGTTTCTAAAAAAGAAATTCAAGAGTATTTAGGTCGGGTATTTGAATGAGCGTGAATGAAGAAGTGCAAGAGTTGCAAGAACTGCAAAAGTATCTGATCGTTAGAATTGATCGAGAAGTCTATGCTGTAGGTATAGAAAAGGTTTTAGAGATTTTAACCCGACACAAAATCACGAGAATGCCTCGTGTCCCTTCTTATATTAAGGGGATTATGAATTTACGCGGGCAAATTCTTCCGGTGGTCGATCTAATCGAAGTTTTTAATGATTTACATTCAGCAAAAGAATCTCGCAACTGCTTTATAGTCACCGAAATTAGTGGGAGCAAGATTGCTATCATGGCCGATGAAGTCGTCGAAGTAAAAGAAGCCGATCCGGCATCGATTCAAAAAGAAACGACACGAGATGCAAAAGAATACATCGAAGGAATCTTACTTGATGACGATAGCTCTTATATTGTTTTGGATTTAGAAAATTTACTTCCCCCATTAGCTTCTTAATCTCAACATGAATGATATCAAAGTTCAACCCGCTGAATTTCGTGAATTGAGTCAATTGATTTACGATAACTTTGGAATTAAACTTAAAGAATCTAAGGTCTCTCTGCTTGAGGGGCGCTTGCAAAAAATTTTAAGAAAGTTGTCTTTACACAGCTTTGCCGAATATTTTCAATATCTAAACACCCACGCTGACGCAATGGAATCGTTAGGGGAGCTGGCCGATTCTATTTCGACGAATCATACTTTTTTTTGGCGAGAACCTATTCATTTCGAAATTTTTAGAGACCGTATTCTTCCTGAAATTAAAGCAAAAAAATCAT
>JBNKYI010000260.1:0-4218 GCA_050300815.1 Fibrobacterales bacterium | reverse complement strand
TGATGCGGCGCAAGCCCCGGTCATTAAAAAATACATCAACGCAAAAGAAGCTTATGTGCGCGGGATTGAGTTTGAAACGGATCTTAATTTAGGCAAGGCCTTTGAGTGGGTAGGTTGGGACAATCGCTACACCGAATTTTTATCGCTCTACATCAATGCGGCGTGGATTCAAAGTGAAGTGAAACTCGATCCAGGTTTGGCGACGGCCGCTTTGCTGACATCAGAAAAACGGGCGATGATTGGTCAGTCTCCTTGGTTGTATAACGTGCGTCTTTCTCAAGAATTTAAAGTGGGTGCAGGAGAATTAACGCAATCTCTTCTTTATAATATTGCTGGGCCGAGAATTATTTCTCTCGGCAATCTAAACGTAGGAGACACCTATGAAGACCCCTTTGCGAGTTTAGACTATTCAATTAAATACAAGATGGGCGCACATAGCTTAGGTCTTAAGGTGAAGAATCTCTTAAACTCTAAAAAGCAGTACCGCGTAGATGAGGTGAATAGCGATATTGTTCGCGAGTCGTTAGACCCTGCTTATGTTGCAGAACTTTATAGCCAGCACGCAGACAAGATTTTAGAAACAGATGATGCGGGAATTGAGTATGGCCTATCGTATTCGTATAGTTTTTATTAAAATCTCACACACATCAAAAGACAATAAAGACCGCCTTTTGGCGGTTTTTTTTATGCGTTCGATAACAGAATCATCACATTGACGAAACACCGAAGAAACACGGTACTCCTAACTTTGCAACTGATGACAGAACTGACCTCAACAGGAGTAAAAATGAAGTCAAATATGAAAAAATGGTTGATCGGAGCCGCCTTTGCCGCGGCCTTTATCGGATGCTCTGATAATGAGAGTGGAAACGGACCTTCAAAATCTTCTTCTTCAGAAGTTGGGTCTTCTTCTTCAGAGCCCATCAGCACATGGTGTGATGACAAAGGAACTGTTCTCGCTGAAGTGATCGATTCAAACATCACTGAGAACTCTTGTATTCCTGCAGGAGCGGATTACGAACTCTCTGGAACAATTTACGTTAAATCAGGTGCGACACTTTCTGTTGAACCCGGCGCAGTTATTAAGTCGCTCGACAAGTCGGCTTTGATTATTTCTCAAGGTGCTATGTTGATGGCCGAAGGTTCTGCCAGCAAGCCCATCGTATTTACTTCAAAAGCAGCCACACCTAAGTCTGGTGATTGGGGCGGTATCGTTATGTACGGTAAGGCACCCGTTTCTAACCCCGGTGACACACTGGCCTTTGAAGCGATTCCCGAAGATTTCTTTGGCGGTAATGTCGCTGACGATAACTCAGGTACTTTGAAATATGTGCGTATCGAGTATGCAGGTAACACGGTTGCAAAAGATAAAGAATTTAACGGCCTGACTTTGGGCGGTGTAGGTTCAGGAACAACTCTTGAATACGTTCAAATTGATGAAGGTTCTGACGATGGCATCGAATGGTTTGGTGGTTCAGCAGGTGGTAAATACCTAATTGCTTCAAACGGTCAAGACGATGGCTTTGACATCGATTTTGGTTGGCAAGGTGAAGTTCAGTATGGTATGGTAATTGGTCGCGCCGCAGCTAATGGGCTTGATGCTTCAGATAAAGGAATTGAAGCGGGTTCAAAAGCAAATAATGCCGCTCGTTTGACTCATGGTAAATTCACTAACTTAACTGTGATTGCCCAAGGAAATAACAAAGACGGTGTAGCAGCTGGTGTTCATATCAAAAATAACGTGGCTTTAGAACTGAATAAAGCAGTAATCGTTAACCTTAAAGATACCGTTAAATCCGTTATCAAAGTTGAAGGCACGACTTCTTTTGCACAAGTTAAAGATGGCGTTTCAAAATTCACAGACGTTTACTACGGCGGTGTTTTTGCAAACAAATTCGACATTGAAGATCCCGAAGTTTTGGCTCAAATCGAATCAGACTTTACTCCTATTTCTGGAGAAATCTTTAATAACGACTTGACCATTAAAGACTCAACTGCTAAAGACGCAGGTGCTGTTCTTGCCGGAAACCTCTGGTATCAAGGCTGGACTAAAGAAGGTTCATTGAATGTTGAAGGCATTGACGTCTCTGTGTCTAATCCTTCAATCTGCGATGGAAAAACAATCGCACCTTCATTGATTGATGCGAAAATCACTTCTGATGTGTGCTTGTCAGCAGATTCAACCTATGAGTTGTCAGGCGTTATCTATGTAGACGCGGGTGCGACTCTTTTTATCGAGCCAGGTACCGTAATTAAATCTCTTGATAAATCTTCATTGATTATTTCTCAAGGCGCTAAAATTCACGCCGAAGGCACTCAATCACAACCTATCGTATTCACTTCAAAAGCAGCGACTCCTAAGGCGGGCGACTGGGGTGGAATCGTGGTTTACGGTAAGGCTCCTGTTTCTAACCCTGGTGATACCTTGGCTTTTGAAGCGATCCCCGAAGATTTCTTTGGTGGTAATGTTTCTGATGACAACTCGGGAATCCTTAAGTTCGTTCGTGTTGAATACGCAGGTAACACTGTTGCAAAAGACAAAGAATTCAACGGTTTGACCTTTGGCGGTGTAGGTTCAGGAACAACTCTTGAATACGTGCAAGTTGACCGCGGTTCAGATGATGGTATCGAATGGTTTGGTGGCAAAATGAACGCAAATCACATCATTACTTCAAATGGACAAGATGATGGATTTGATGTAGACTTTGGCTTTCAAGGTAATCTTGAATACACCATCAACATTGGTATCAAAGGTGAAGGCTCTGAGCTCGGTTCAGATAAGGCGATCGAATCAGGATCTAAAGCCAACAACCCTGCTTTAATTACAGATGTAGAATTTACGAACATGACCGTGGTTCTTAAAGGAAACAGCATCGAAGGAAAAACAGGTGCTTTTCATATCAAGAACAACGTGGCCCTTCGAGTGAATAAAGCCGTTGTTGTAGCAACTGAAGAAATTCCTACTTTCATCAAGCTTGAAGGAACCGTTTCGGCTGAACAAGTGGGAGCAGGAAAAACCAAATTTACAGATGTGTTCTACGAAGGAACTTACACCACTGAATTTGACATCGCTGATTCAGCGGCTCTTGCTACGATCTCTGCTCAGCCTACCAAAGTCACTGGTGCGTTGAACAACGATCTGACCGCAAAAGCTCAAGAAATTATTGATGCCGAAGCAGGTGCTGTGATGACGAAGTGGTATGCGGGATGGACCAAAGAAGGTTCACTTGACGTAAGCTTCTAGTCGCTAAGATTAAAAGTACTTTCTTAATGAGGGGTCCAGTTGGGGCCCCTTTTTTTATGATCAAAATGGACTTCGGAACACTGATTTTGGTAATCAAACTATACTTTAATCATCCCCGCAGTGATGAGATGAAATGGTCGCGATAAATCCATACATGAAAAGTAAGATAACCCATCATCTAGGCAATGCGATGGTGGTCAGCTCAAGCAATGCCAATAATTTTGGATTGACGTCTTTCGCTTGATCTCTTTCATGATCCTTTCTAATGGGTTATTTGTTCTTATTCTTCGCCAATGTTCCTCTGGGAAATTGGAATACCTCAGCGTTTCATGTATGCCTTGTTCGATGATTGAAGCTGCTTTTGGGTATTTCTAATTGAATTCTAAATATTTTCTTAAGTGGCATTTTTTACTTTGCCACTTAAGAAAATGATAAGGAATTCTATGACCTTAAAAATCAAAAATAAAGTTGTACTTCTAACTTTGATATCTTGCAGTGCGGTCTTTTTTAGCTGTAAAGAAAAACCCGTCGTTAAAGCGGGACCAGGAATTTTATCTCCTATCGAAACTGAAGAAAATCAACTCATCGAAAGATTAATTAAGCTTTTAAAAGAAAAAAAAGCCAAAGAAGCTTATCAGTTGGTCGTCTCTTACAAAGAGCACGTGCAGATAGATACCTTAGACGCTAAAGCGCCTAAAGACGAGCACAGCATCAAGCTATTTGCACATATGTATTACGATGATAATGTGAAGCACTTGTTGCGCTGGGAAGATTTCTTTGAAGAAAATAAATGGGAATATGTGGGTTATGTCAAATCAGACAGTTTAGAGCAAATGGGTCCTTACGTTTTTCACACCGACTATCGACTAAAGTTTAAAGATTCTACAGGTGTCTTATTTGACGTTCGCCCCTTTAACTCAACGATTGAGCAAAAAGACGGGTACAAAATCTGGAGCGTGAAGGATACGCACAAT
>JBNKYI010000259.1:0-4219 GCA_050300815.1 Fibrobacterales bacterium | reverse complement strand
ATAGAGAAAGCGGAGTCAAATCAGACTTGAGCTCATATTCAACACCTTCAAACCACAAGGTGCCTTGAGTAAAGTTCACCACACCTGTCGCACCATTCAGCAACGCTGATTCTGTAAAATCTTTTTGCGAATGACCCGCGCGCACAACAAAAAGCGTTCCCGCTTCCACTTTGCGACTATCATCAGTCAATGACTTAAATGTCGTATTAGCAACAGAATCGTTTCTCGGTAAAGTATTCAAGAGGTCCTTTAAAATCACATGACCTCCCCAAGTTCTAGCGTAAGTTCTGAAACCTTTGTCCAAGACTCTCCCGCAACAGGAAATTGACGAGCCACTCGTCCGGATCCATTCACCTTAAGCGTCACCCCTTTATTTTCGATCAGATCCAATACAGAGTTCAGCGGCAATCCTCTAAAGTCAGGAAGTTCTTCAGCTGGATTTCCCAACACCAACTGAAGAGTATCTCCTTTGTCTAGTTCTGTGCCCGACAAAGGCCATTGGTGAATAATCCAAGATCCTTTTCCTTGAGTTTTAATTGGATTGTAAGGATAAAGACTATCGAGTTGTGCTTTAACGAATCGTTTCTGAACATGTGACGCCAAAGTCACCTTTAATTGAGGATCACTAAACAACCATTTAGGCGATTGAGCCTTAGGCATAACAGCCAAGGTCTCGGCAATTTCTTTAAAAACTGGACCCGCTGTTTTTGCTCCTGAGGTGTATTTTTCTGGCTCATCAATAACGACAATTACAACATATTGAGGGTCTTCAGCAGGAATCATTCCCACAAAAGAAGCATTGGTTTTTGATTTTGAATAAGCGCCTTTATCCCAATCAAATTTTTCTGCTGTTCCCGTTTTACCTGAAAAAGAAACCAAGTTCGATTTCAGATTTGAAGCGGTTCCATATTCAATCACATCCTTGACAACGACTTTAATTTTATGAGCCGTTTCTGGACTGATCACCCTGCGAATGACTTGAGGATGAAAAGACTTAACAATTCGACCGTCTTCAGAACTTCTCAATTCTTTCACAATGCGAGGACGCAACAATAATCCCCCATTTGCAACAGCTGCCGCTGCAGTCAACAGCTGTAAAGGCGTCACCGAAACTTCGTGTCCCATCGCCATCGTTGAAAGTGTTCGGCCCGACCAACGACTGAGCTCTTTTAAGGTGCCCTTTTCTTCAGCAGGAAGATCAACTCCCGTTGTCATACCAAAACCAAATGCCCGGGCATAACGGTAAAAACGCTCTGAACCCACACGAGTCGCTAACTTTGCAAAAGCCACATTTGAACTGTGTGCCATTGCTTCAGCAAAACTGACTTTGCCATAATCATGGGTGTCTCGAATGACATCGCCATAAATCACTAAACGACCACCCTCTGTATCTATTTTTTCTTCGAGATTAACCTGTTGTTCTTCGAGAGCTGCCGATGCCGTAAAAAGTTTGAATGTCGATCCTGGTTCATAGGTCTTTTGTATAGCATCATTTCTAAGATACTGGGTCGAATGTTGAGCAATGTTCGGATCATAAGAAGGATAATTTGCCATTGCGAGAATTTCGCCCGTGTGAGGATCCATCACAATTGCAGATCCCGCCTTGGCGCCAAGATATTCCACATGATTTTCTAGGGTCTCTTCAACGGCATCCTGCACATCCACATCAAGAGTAAGCACCACATCCATTCCCGAAATAGGATCTTGACCTTCGAGATCATAACCGTGATAGGTGCGACGATGAGCGTCTACTTTTCGAAAACTCCACCCTTCAAAACCATAGAGCTCCTGATCCAACGAATATTCAACTCCTGCAATTCCACGACCATTCCATCCCACACAACCAACCACCTGACTGGCTAACGACCCATAAGGATAAATGCGAAAACCGTTAGCGGCTTGTGGATTCTCTCTTTTTTTACCGTCGTAATTATCCGCAAGCACATTGCCCGAACGATCATAAATGCGTCCGCGACTCGGTGTGAGCATCACTCTTTTTTCTGATTGATTTTTCAATTTTTCTGAGTAATACCCCGAGCGAACAACTTGCGCGTAAAACGTTTTTGCAAAAAGTGCAAACCACAAAAAACCGATAAATGACAACACGATCATTAATCGAAGATTTCTCTGGTCATGGGGCAACAAAGGGCTATTCACCATTTACCTCGGCACTTAGGGGAACTCGATAAATCCCCATACTCAACACTTCTTCTGCAAAAGCACCTACATTTTTTCTCGACGCCAATTCATTGTATTTCAGGCGGACTTCATAAAGATTTTGCCGCGTTTGGCTTAATTCTTTCTTCAGTTCAATCTGAGTGCGGATCAAATCGTTATAACGATTCTGTTTCCAAACGGGTAGACTTAACGCCCCAGCCATCACCGCGATCAGCAAGATACCGACAACCACCCAAATCATTGTACCTCCCCTATTCATACTTTCTCGTACACTCTCATTTTTGCTGAACGAGCTCGGGGATTGCGAGAAATTTCTATTTCACTGGGCGCCATTGCTTTGCGCAGTACTTTTTTAAAAATGGGTTGTGGAATATCTTTAGGATTCACGGGAATATTGCGAGGTGTTTTATCAGTTTCTTCTAGGGCTCTAAAGAGTTGTTTGACTAATCGATCTTCTACTGAGTGATAAGTCAAGAAAACCATTCGTCCACCCGATTTCAAGACTTTTTCTCCTGCGGCAATCACTTCGCGAATTTCACTAAGTTCGTTATTGATTTCCATTCTTATGGCTTGTAGAATACGTGCGGCCAAGGCACCTTGGTCTTTTCTCTTTTCGGGAAATATTTTGGCGACAATTTCTAAAAGCTCACCCATCAACAAATCCCCCGCTTTTTCTTGAGCGAGATTTTTAAGCGCCTGCGCCAGGCGATGGGCTTTTTTTAAGTCCGCATTTCGAGAAAAGGCCGTGGCAATATTTTTCTCGCTCTCTTCTCTAAGCCAAGTTTTTGCATCCAAAGGATCTGAAGGATTCATCCGCAAATCCACACGGTCTGAATTCTTAAACGAAAAACCCCGCTCACCATTATCCACCTGACGGCTTGAAATCCCCAAATCACAGAGAACACCGTCAACAGATTCCACATCCAACCGATCGGCAAGATGAGAAAATTCGCTGTAAAAAATTTGTTTGTTCGCATACGATGCGAGCCGCTCTTCTGCGTGTTTTAAGGCATCGGGATCTCGATCAAAGGCACAAAGCATTCCTTTTCCAGCGAGGAGTTCAAGAATGGCCTCAGAGTGACCGCCTCCCCCAAGGGTGCAGTCCACAATGATTTTTCCTGGCTGAACTTGCAGGTATTGCAAGACTTCCTCCTTCATCACAGGATCGTGATAAAACTCCACTTAGCCCTCGCCTTCGGCGGGATCATCCCAATAAAACATTTGATCAAAGTCAGCTAATTGTTCAGGGGTAAAGGATTCAAATTTTTCACGGTAGCGATCTGGATTCCAAAGCCCAACGGTTGTGCCGTCTCCGGTGAAGGTGACTTCGCCAGAAATTCCAGCGTACTTCATTAATTCTTCAGAAAGACTGATTCGGTTTTGCCCATCAAGCACAGATTCTTTGGCCATATTGGTCACCCAACGCCTAAACTGAATGTTTTGTTTAGTTCGGGGTCTTTGATCGAGAAGCAGTACGAACGCGTTCCATTCGGCAACAGGATAAAGGGAAAGCGAGAAATCACTGCCCACAGTAATCACAACACGACCCTCGTTCGCGGGGTCGAGAAACTTCCTGATTTCTTTGGGAAAACTGCATCTTCCCTTAGAATCCACAGAAGTCGTGCTTTTTCCGATGAATCCTTGTACTTGCATAAGAGTAAAATTTGGCGCCTTATTTACCCACTTTTACCCAAAATATACCACTTTCCCCCACTTTTTGAGATTTTTTTTTCATCTCCCTCAAGTCAGACTCCGTATCCACTTCAACGAAAAAATTCGAAAGTTCTTATTAAATATCGAGTTATAAAATTCTTCAACATCTATCCACAAAATATATGGATAGATATTGGGTATTTCTGAACGAACCCCCTTATTGTGGGGATGTTGCGGTGATGTTTTGGGGAGCTTGTTTTGATTCTTCGAATTTCACGGCTTAATCCTGATGTTTCTGCGTCGGCGCCGGCCGACAGCGGCCCCCTTTTGTAGATCGACAAAAGGGGGGTAAAGCGATTCAGCTCAGGCGCCGCTGAAGGCTGGGCGC
>JBNKYI010000258.1:0-4224 GCA_050300815.1 Fibrobacterales bacterium | reverse complement strand
AGGAGCGACTACAAGTGGAGCGTTGAATTCAACGTTGCCATTTTTAGCTTCGATGTTTTTAAGCATTTGAGCGAGAATTTTCATGTCGCCTTTGTGCACCATACACGAACCGATAAAGCCGAGATCCACTTTCTTTTGACCGCCATAAAACGACAACGGACGTATAGTATCGTGGGTATAACGTTTAGAAACATCATCGTTGTTTACATCGGGGTCGGCAATCATGGGCTCAGCAATCGCATCAAGATCGACAACCACTTCGGCATAATACTTGGCATCGGTGTCGGGCATTAAAACAGGTTTTTCACCTGATTTGATTTCGTTGATGCGTTTTTCAGCTTTGTTCAAAAGCCCTTGCAAAACTTTTTTCTCGTTATCCATGCCTTTATCGATCATGATCTGAATTCTCTCCATAGAGATTTCTAAAGATTCGATCAAGGTGTCTGGCTCAGAAATACAGATTGAAGCTTTGGCTTTCATCTCGGCAGTCCAGTCAGTAAACGTAAAAGCTTGGTCAGAGGTCAAGGTACCAATGTGAACTTCAATCACGCGGCCTTGAAAGACATTCTCTCCGCCAAACTGTTGCAGCATTTGGGCTTGGGTGGCGTGGACGATGTCTCTAAAATCCATGTATTCATTCATCTTGCCTTTAAAGGTGACCTTTACCGAGTCGGGAATAGGCATTGAAGCTTCACCTGTGGCCAAAGCCAAGGCCACAGTGCCTGAGTCTGCACCAAAGGCGACGCCTTTTGACATGCGGGTATGAGAGTCTCCTCCAATGATAATAGCCCATTCATCAATGGTGATGTCGTTGAGTACCTTATGAATCACATCGGTCATAGCATGGTAACTGCCTTTGGGGTCACGGGCGGTGATCAAACCAAAGTCATTCATAAATTTCATTAGACGAGGAATGTTCTCTTGGGCTTTTTTGTCCCAAACAGAGGCTGTGTGACAGCCCGATTGATAAGCGCCATCAACGATGGGAGAAATCACTGTTGCGGCCATTGATTCTAGCTCTTGCGAGGTCATGAGACCTGTAGTGTCTTGCGAACCCACAATGTTTACTTTAACGCGCACATCAGAGCCCGTGTGTAAGATTTTACCCGGAGTGATGCCAACAGCGTTTTTGTTAAAGATTTTTTCAACGGCGGTTAGACCGCGACCTTCAATTGAAACTTCTTTCGAAGGTGCGTACACAACGGGAGCTTGCACTCCCAATACTTGAGCGGCAAAGGTTTGCAATTTTTTGCCAAAGACAACGGCATAAGAGCCCCCTGCTTTGATGAACTCTACTTTTTGTGGAGTCAAAGAAGAAGCAATGTCGAGCACTTCTTGGCCGTCTTTATAAAGTTTTTTCTTCTTGGTGTTGATCGTGAAGACTGTGCCAGTGGCAACCGAATAGACTTGTTCGAGAATAGGCTCACCATTGGCGTCGAGAATGAGCTTGCCTTCGGCGTCTTTTTTCTTGACCCAATTTTTGAGGTCAATACCGATTCCACCCGTTACACCCACGGTAGTTAAAAAGATGGGAGAAATACCGTTAGTGCCCGCGATGATAGGAGCAATGTTGATAAAGGGAACATAAGGGCTAGCTTGAAGCCCTGTCCAAAGAGCCACGTTATTTACACCCGACATACGTGAAGAACCCACGCCCATGGTGCCTTTTTCGGCAACGAGCATGACGCGTTTATCTGGATGTTGAGCCTTAAGGGCGGCTAAACTTTTTTGCATCTCTTTGTTGTGTTCGAAAATACATTGACCGTGCAATTCTCGGTCTGAACGCGAGTGGGCATCGGCGCCAGGAGAAAGTAGGTCGGTAGAAATGTCACCTTCACCAGCGATAAAAGTAACGATTTCGATTTCTTCTTGCACTTCAGGAAGTTTGGTAAAGAATTCAGCTTTGGCATAGCTTTCTAAAATATTTTTAGCGATCGCGCTTCCGTTTTTAAAGGCGACTTCGAGGCGCTCCATGTCTGCTTCATACAAAAAAACCTGAGTTTTGAGAACTGCCGCTGCTTTATTTGCGACGGAGTCGTTTTCTGAAAAAACGAGATCGAGTAGCACGGTGATAGAAGGCCCACCCTTCATGTGTGACAACAGTTCAAATGCAAAGTCAGGAGTGATTTCTGCGACTTCAGACTCTTCGAGAATGATTTCTTTTAAAAACTTAGCTTTTGCGCCAGCAGCGCTTGTTGTGCCTGGTAAGGTGTTGTAAATAAAAAACTTGAGAGAATTCTCTCTGTGTTCATTGGCCTGATCTTTAATCTGGGTAATGATTTGGCCCAATAGTTCGCCATCGTCGATAGGTTTGGGATTAAGACCAAGACTTTTTCGTTCTTCAATTTCTTTAATGTAATCACTGTATAGCATATGTTTGCCTCAATACCTCATTGTTTGCAACCCCGTTGTCACCGGCGGGGAAAGATACTAAAGAATATCAAATTTCAAAAATGTAGAGTGAAGAGTTTTTTGCGTACAAAATGTTAGGGTGGGGAGGCGGCGCTTTGTCAGACGACAAAATGACTTTCTAATTTAAGCGATAAATGTTATATTCTGTAGACAAATTATTCAGGTGAAGAAGATTTAATGTCGCATGCACTCAATATCTATGAGTATCTCGATTTCCGCAAGTTCCTCAATGATTATTATGAGGCGCGTCGCAAGGTGGAAAGTAGCTTTACTCATCGCAAGATTGGCCAATTGGGAGGCTTTGATCCAGGCCTATTTTCTAAAGTAATTACAGGGCAGAGAGACATTTCTCTCAAGATGATTGTCAAATTTCTAGACGCCTTTCCACTCAACAACGAAAAAGAAGAAGAGTATTTCGAATTGCTGGTGCGTTTTAATCAAGCGTCGGCTCACAGTGAGAAAAAATTCTTCCTTGAACGCTTGTTAGCCTTTAGAGAGGCGAAGATCCAAACCGTTGATGAAGCTCAATACGAGTTTTACGACAAGTGGTATTATACGGCGATTCGAGAATTATTGCATATCACTTCTTTTGATGGCGATTTTCAGGCCTTAGGGAAAAAATTGAACCCTGTGGTTGGAGCTAGACAAGTTAAAAAGGCGATTCAGATTCTTGAGAAGCTCGGCTTTATCGAAGAAGATGGAGAGAAAGGATACCGAGTAACTCAGAATATTTTGAGTTCGGGATATGAAACTCGATCCGTCGCCGTAAATAATCACGTTTTAAATTCTCTCGAATTGAGTAAAGAGGCTTTGGATCGTTTTGCTGATGATCAAAAGAATCTTTCTTCGATTACATTCACGTTTAATGAGTCAAACTTTGAAGATATTGTAGAGAGAATTCGGAATTTCCGTCGTGAATTGATGAAATTCATATCTGACTGTGAGGGAGAAGATAGGGTGTACCAGTTGAATATGCAATTATTTCCTGTTTCTGATTCGATCCACTACCAAGAGCGCCGTGGGCGTAAACCTTCTAAAAAGAAGGATCAGTAATGAAAACCTTAAGTTATGTATTTGTTCTTTTATCTATTCTCTTCTGGGGTTGCTCGCAAGATCTTGCAGGAGGAACAGCTTCGGAAACCGAGACCTCTATCAGTGGTTTACTCGTGGACTACAAGGGTCAGCCCGCTGCTAAAGTCGCCATTACGGTTCGCCCTGAGGGAGAGGTAACGGACTCTTTAGAAGAAGGGAAAAATTACATTGCTGAAACCCTTTCAGACTCTGCAGGAGAGTATCGTTTTACGCTGACTCAAGCGGGAAACTATCTTCTGCGGGCTAGCACCCCAAATTTGGCTGTTGCTAAAAGCTTTCAGATTAAAGAAAAACAAAATCACATTGTTCTCACTACAGATACCTTAAAAACGTCTTTGAGTTTGGCGGGGTATGTCTTTGATATTGATGGCAACCCACTCGATGCGGTTGTCTCGATTAAGGGAACAGAGTTGCAAACAAATACTCAGAAGGGTTTCTTTGAGTTTGAGCAGCTAGCGGATTATCTTTTTGAAGTACTGGTACAACCTAAAGATTCGAATTTTGTTGCGAAGAAAATTAAAGTCAATCCTGTGGGAGACACCCTCAAAGTTTATCTCAGCTCTGTGACTCCTTCGCTCAAACTCCTTCTTGATGGCTTTGATGATGGCGATTTAGAAGGAGCCTTGCACGACCTAACAACGGGCTCTGAATGGTGGAGTGGGGTTAGTGGAGGAAAAACAAAGCTCGCTGTAGAGCCGAACCCAGCGGTTTGTTTTGTCT
>JBNKYI010000257.1:0-4226 GCA_050300815.1 Fibrobacterales bacterium | reverse complement strand
CTATTTATTTCTCTTCAAAACATTTGCGGGTTATTCGCTTGCTGCGGCAGGATCGGTAGGGTTTCTCTTAGCGGCTGTCAGCCCAGCGGTAGTCGTGCCCTCAATGCTTGACTTAAAAGACAAAGGTTATGGCGCGAAAAAAGAAATTCCCACCATGATTCTTGCAGGAGCCTCTCTCGATGATGTTTTTGCAATCACCTTTTTTAGCATTTTCTTAGGTCTGTTCAAAGGGGGAGACAGTAGTCTTTTGGTGTCATTGTTGCATATTCCCTTCAGTGTGACAGGCGGGGTGCTGGTAGGGGTGGTGGCTGGAATTTTACTGATTTTCGTTTTTGGCAGTTGGCATAAAACGCTGCGTGCAACAGAAAAGACGTTGATCTTAATTGGTGTGGCGCTCTTCTTGCTGCAGGTTGGTAAATGGACAGAGACAGCGACTCTGCTTGGCGTGATGACTGTGGGTTTTTTGCTTCTCGAAAAAAAAGAGTGGATCGCGAATGAGTTGTCTGTTAAACTCAACAAAATTTGGCTAATTGCTCAAATTTGGCTCTTTGTTCTCATTGGTCTATCGGTTGATGTGAGTCAGTTAAAAAATACAGGCTTGCAAACGCTTCTTTTTTTGGGAGTGGGATTGGTCATGCGTTCTGTAGGTGTCTTGGCGGCGACTTGGCAAAGCGGTTTGACCTTAAAAGAAAAACTTTTTACGGTGATCTCTTATCTGCCTAAGGCGACTGTTCAGGCGGCAATGGGAGGTGTACCTCTAGCGGCAGGCATGCCCGAAGGGCAAAGTATTTTGGCCATCGCCGTTTTGGCCATTGTTGTGACGGCCCCTATGGGGCTTATCGGTATTCGATTCTTTGGGCCCCGTCTTCTCGAAAAAAACTAAGTCGCTAAGCAAATGATAGCGCTGTTGTTTTTAGAGATTCTTTTAAAGATGTTGCACAAAGTCTTCGTGCAATACGGCGTTAGTAAATAGGGCACTCGACAGATCATTCATTTCTAAAATACTTCCATTGAGTTGAGTCGCTTTGCCTCCCGCTTCTTCAACAATGATGGCGGCGGCGCAAATATCCCAAGGGTGCGAAATTTGCATGGCATAAGCTTCAAAGCGACCCGAAGCCACCATGACCGCCTCCCAAACCGCAGCCCCATAGCACTTTGCTCTTTGGTAGCGTTCAGCTTGTTGGGCCAAAGATTCTTTGACTCTTTGGTTAAGCTGAGGGATTCCTTCTTCGGGCCCTACATTGAAATCTCCGTTGGCGACAATCGCTTGAGGAGGGTTGCTAATTGCAGAGACCTTCACGGGTTGGCCGTTAATACGAGTTCCTTGCCCCAAAATGGCCGTGCACATTTCTCTTGATGCCGGAAGAAAAATACAGCCCATAACGGGGCGACCTTGGTAGCAGAGTCCTAGAGAAATGCCCCAGACCGGGATGCCTCGACTGTAGTTCACGGTTCCATCAAGGGGATCAATGATCCAAGTCCAATCTGATCCCTTCGAACGATCGGGCAATTCTTCTGAGATTAGATTGTGATGGGGGAATTGCCTTTGGATTTCAGTTGAAAAGAGCGCATCTAAATAATGATCAACCTCGGTAACCACATCTCGCTCGGCTTTAAAATCAATGGTTTTGAGTTCATTGATTTTTTTCATTGCGTATTCTCCCCCTTGGGTTGCGAGGAGCTGAGCAAATTCTAAAGCCTGTTGAGCTTCTGCCAAGTTTTGTGAATTCGAATAAAACTTCAGCCAGCGTTGCAGTCGGTCTTCGTTAAATTCATAGCCGTAGCCTTTAAGCCATTGATCACCTAAACGAAGATAGGGCACGGCTTCTTTGCCGATTTGAGCTTTGAGCTCATCGGCATTGGTGGTGGGCATTTGTATATCGCGATTTTCAAAGTCAATTTGCAAATGTTGGAGTAATTCTTTGAGCCGAGTGCAATCAGAGCACCAATTGGCGCTATAAACGATAGGCGATTTCACAAGATGTCCTTCAAGGTTTGACGAGGTATTTGTAGAGTTCAGATTTTGGACTAATAAACAGAGTCGTTTGGGTATCTACCGTCTTTTCAAGCGCTTTTAAACTGCGGTAAAAATCATAAAAATCGGGATTTTTATTGTAGGCTTCGTTGTAAATCTGAGCGGCTTTGGCGTCGGCTTCGGCTCGAATGATAGCGGCTTTCTTTTCAGATTCGGCCATCAGCGTTGCTATTTCGAGATCCGTTTCAGCTCTGACTCCATAGGCTTCTTCTTCTCCTCGGCTACGATAGAGATTGGCCTCTTTGTGGCGATCGACCTTCATGCGCTCAAAGGCCTTGCGAATGTTAGAAGGAGGTAGGTCAACAGACTTAAAACGAATATCGAGGATTTCAACTCCTAATCCATCGACTTGTTTTTGGCAATATTTGAGAGATAGAGCAGTGATCGAATCTCTTTGTTCAGAGACGATAGAATAAAGAGAATGTGAACCAAGCACATCTTTTAAGGCATTGAGTGCGATGGTTCCTATCCTTGCTTCGGCCTTGCTCAAGGGGCTGAGATTGTTGCGAAAGACCTCGGGATCGGTGATGCGCCATTTGATGTAGTTATCAATGATTAATTTTTTTTGGTCACCAGTAACAATGTTTTCGGGGCGCGGATCTAAATTCATCGCTTTGCTGGGATAGAAATACAGGTCGTCAACAAAGGGAATTCGCAAATAAATACCTGGCTGATCGATGCTGCGCACGACCTTTTTCAATCGAACTTGCACACAGTATTCTCTTTCGTCGAGAATGAAGAAAGAGCCTGAAGCGAATAGGGTTGCTATAAAAAGAGCGAGCAGAATAAAAAGGAGGGATGATTTTTTCATTGAAGACCTCCTACGTTAAAAAGCTGCATCGATTGCCCCTTTTCATCGACAATGATCTTTTTTATGCCGGGTAAAACTTTTTCCATCGTTTCTAAATAAAGACGTTTTTTCATATTGCGCGGACTGGACTTGTAGGCGGATAAAAGTTCGCTGTATTCAGCAACTTCTCCTTCGGCCTGAGCCAATCGCTTAGCGGCATAAGCTTCGGCTTCTTTGATTTTGGCAAAAGCGATGCCTCGCGCCTTAGGGAGTTCTTGGTTGCGGTAGCCGAGTGATTTTTCGACAGAGATCGCACTATCAGACTTTGCGCTTTCAACACTTTCAAAGGCTTCGCGCACGGCCATCGGGTTTAGAATGCGAATGAACTGCACCCGCTGAATTTTGATTCCCAACTCATAGTCATCGACTAGTTGTTGGAGGTCTGATCGAATGGTTTGGCTGATTTCCATACGATTGCCTGACAGGATATCCATAGCGGTGTGGTTCGCAATAACCTCTTTAACTACAGATTCAGAAGCATCTTGAATGGTTGAGTCGGGTTCTTCCATCGAGACGACATAATGCACGGGGTCAACAATGTTGTAGTTGATTTCTGCTTTAATCACAATCAAGTTGGCGTCTTGGGTTAAGACCAAGTGTTCATCAAGCGTGGTGTCGGCAGGAACTCCGACTTCGTCTAAAGTGTAACCGATGACGACGCTGCGGTCTTGTTGTGTATTGACCTTAACGATTTTCTGCATCGGCGCGGGAAGCTTGAAATGCCAACCTTCTCCTACCGGTTCAGACTGGGCTTTACCGAAGTCAATGAGTACGCCTTTTTCATAACTTTCGATCTCAAAAAAAAAGTTGAGAGCGAAAGAGCCAGAGAAGTGCGGCAACGGCAATGACGATAAGGGATAAGCTGAAGGATCGGATAAACTTTTTCATGCTCAAAAGATAGTTCGCCCTTTGCTTCCTTGCAGTGCTTCTCTGCAAATAAGGGGACCGTTTGCAATTTTCATAAATACCGTGAATGAAAATTCATGCTTTTCTTTGGCGCTGAAGCCAGTTTGCAATGAGCAAGGGCGGCAACTGAGTCTCTCATTTTGCTTGCAAAATTGACGAAGAGTGGAATTTGGATAAGTCCAGCGAACACTGGTTTGTTTAAAGAAAATAAATGAAGACTTCTACCTCGCATTTTTTAGAGTTCACGAAGCCAAAGCGGAAATAAGAAAAGGGAGAAAGGTAAAGTCAATCAACACAAATGTAATTTCGAGTCTTTATTTGTCATAAATGTGTAAAAATGAAAATGAACTGTTAAATTTTGTGGAAGTTTTTGTGTGATCACGTTATAATAAAAAAGCCGACGAGTTAATCTCCTAGGTGATGTGACGGACTCCG
>JBNKYI010000256.1:0-4228 GCA_050300815.1 Fibrobacterales bacterium | reverse complement strand
GATTGTCGACGTAGAGAATCCTTGTCGCATGCCCGATCTCGGCAAATACGAATTCATCGAAGAACCTTACATTAGCGCTCAGATTTTCACCCCCAAAGACTATGTCGGTGCAATTATGAAACTCTGCGAAGAAAAGCGCGGAAATTTTTTGACGATGGATTACCTCGACGAAGTGAAAGTCAATCTCAAATACGAACTGCCTTTGGGTGAAATCATGTTTGATTTTTACGATCGTTTAAAATCAATTTCTAAAGGGTATGCTGGCTTTGACTACGAACCTCTCGAATACCGCCGCTCAGATCTAGTGAAGTTGGATATGATGCTTAATGGAGATCCAATCGATGCCTTTTCGGTGATTATTCACCGAGAAAAAGCCTATTATCACGGCAACGCCATCTGCAACAAACTCAAAGAACTCATCCCCAAACAACAATACGAAGTCGCGGTGCAATCTGCAATCGGTGGAAGAGTCATTGCCCGTTCAACGATTAAAGCGATGCGCAAGAACGTAACCGCAAAATGCTATGGCGGAGACATCACCCGTAAACGCAAACTGTTAGAAAAACAAAAAGAAGGAAAAAAACGGATGAAAGCCATCGGAAGCATCGAAGTGCCTCAAGAAGCCTTTCTCGCCGTTCTCAAAATCGCCGATGAGACCTAACTTTAAGCCCCTTTCAAAAAGTCGGCGAAAGCGTCGTCTCTTTCCGTGGCCTTTGGTTTTAATTTCTGCGCTGCTTACTTTTGCTCTCGCTTATGGGCTGAGCACTCAAGTTCGCTTTATTGAGATTGAAGGAAAGACCCTCGTCCTGCAAAGGTTTAGCACAAGTTCAGATGATCAGCACTTTTGGGTTAGGCCCCCTTGGTCTCTGAACTGGCAAGAACTCCGCTGGCTGAAAAATGTGGAATTTACCACCCCCAATAAGCGCACTTTGGCGCATCTTCCCCTCTCAGAGGTGGGTTTTTATCTCAAATCAACGCAAGACCCTTCAGCTCATAAAGACAGTTTACTCAGCCTTCCTAAGGGTGCCGCAGCTTATCGAGTCTTTCAGGCCCTAAAAGATTCAATCGACTCGCGCTGGAATGAGGCTCTCTTGTTTGACCCGCGGCCAGAAAATTCAGAAAATACTTCTCGATGCGCTCTGAATTCAGATGGCGACACTCTTTGCTTGCGTTCAGACCAACCCCTCTGGCAACGCTTTTAATAATGAGAGAATCATTTTCCTCGACTTGTTCTGCAAATTTTGGATAAGCCCTTACTATCTTTTGCTGCACCTATGAGCATTGAAAACTGGCGAAATAAAATAGACGAAATCGAAGATCATCTTATTCGACTGATCAGCGAAAGGGCCGCGTGTGCCCAGCATATTGGCGCTCACAAACGTCAACTCGGCCTTCCTATCTTTGATCCGGCTCGCGAAGACGCCATTTTACAGCGCATTGCTGAAAAAAACCCTGGCCCTCTTCCCGATGAAGATTTGCAAGAAATTTTTAGAAATCTCATTCGAGTCACTCGCGAATTTGAAGGGCGTTCGAACCATGAACCCAAATAATCCTCCCCTTATTGGA
Source organism: Fibrobacterales bacterium (assembly GCA_050300815.1). Lineage (GTDB taxonomy): Bacteria > Fibrobacterota > Fibrobacteria > Fibrobacterales > CAWVXU01 > JBNKYI01. The sequence continues at coordinate 2,662 of JBNKYI010000256.1, read as the reverse complement.
ATTGCCGGATTGGGACTGCTCGGAGCCTCAATTGCCAGCGCTTTGAAAACCCAAAATTTCAACTGCCAAATCATTGGCATCAGCAGCCAACAGACCCATGACAAAGCGAGAGCTTCTAATCTTTTTAATCATTTGTTTACCTATGATCAGATTGATGAATGGAAATCAAAAGTTGACTTGCTTTTTATTTGCCTTCCCCTAGATCACATCGTTGAGTTTATGACCCAAATTGCGGCCTCTTCTCAACCCTTCAAACAAGGTGCAATAATCACCGATGTAGGATCGGCAAAAGAAAAAATCCAACAACAGGGAATGCGACTATTTGATACTCCAACGAGTTGTTTTGTCGGTGGACACCCTATGGCCGGCTCGCAAAAAAGTGGCTTTGACGCACACTCCCCTCTCTTATACGAATCGGCCTTATGGATTTTAACCCGCCCCGAAGCCATGGTTAAATCAAAAGCACCTCTACTGATTAAAGTCATAGAAACTCTCGGATCAACCCTTGTCTTTCAAGAGGTCTCTGACCACGATCGCCGTCTGGCTCGAGTCTCTCATTTGCCGCAAATCATAGCTACTTTGCTGGCTGCCACCCAACGACGCGACCCTGAAGCAATCTTTTTTAGCGGCCCCGGTTTTAGAGACATGACTCGACTCGCCGAATCTTCTTGGCCAATGTGGGAGGGCATTCTCAACCAAAACAAGTCTCAAATTTTAGAGGCATTGAGCGATTTTCAAATCGATTTGCTAAAGCTTATGAACGACCTTCAACACCAACCACAAGGTATTGAATCCGTGTTTAGGGAGGGGGCTGAAATGCGTGCTAAACTCCCCATGAGAAGTAAATCCCAGCTCGACTCTCACGTTGGAGTGTTGGTCACCATTCCCAACGAACCCGGAAAAATTGGTGCCGTGGTCGCCCCCTTGGCCGCTGAAGGCATCAACATCGTCGATATAGAATTGCTCAAAAATCGAGAGGGGTTGGGCGGAACCCTGCGACTTTCTTTTCTCGGCATGGACGAAGCAGAAAAAGCCGTTTCTCTTTTGAGCGCCTTACAGATTTCTGCGAGGGTTTACTGATGATTTCTCTGCGCCCCATCAAAGCGATCAAAGGCGAATACACATTACCCGCCGATCGCGAACAGTTTTTAGCCGCTCTAATCATGGCTGGTTATTCTGAAGAACCGCAAAAATTAAACCTCAGCCCTGAGGCCCTTGAAGATCAAATGGTGCAGTGGGCGCACCGAACGGGCATTGGCATCACCTTGCAAAATGACGGCATTGAAATTCGAGGCGGGGGTTGGGCTCTAAAACCTACCACTCTAGAAATTCACACTCTCGGTTCTTTATACGCCGACTTGATGCAAATAAGTTGGGCCAGATTTCACCGCAAAAGTTTTGAATTAAAAGGATTCAGCGAAAGCTACCTTCAATTCGTTAGGCCCTTTGTTAAATCGATTGGCGGAGACTTCGAATATTCTATTTCTGAAGAAGATCCCCAAATTAAAATACCCATCTTTAGATCCTCTGATGAGTTGCCTGCAATTCCCAAAGAGTTTCCCGCTATCGCCCCTTGGCTGCGCAATGACCGCCTCTTGCAATATTGGCCCGCTTTTAAAGAAACTGAATTTAAAGAATTATTTTCGGGGAGAGATTTTCTCATCAATTTGGCTCAAACGTGGGGAAATCATGTTGAAAAACAAGTTCCTAACCTGCAAGAACTCTCCGAAATCGAGCGACGACTTCTCAAAATGCGAGGGGGGATTCAAGACAGACGTTCCACCTTTAAAATCGTCCCTAGCTTAACCCACCGCAAAAGATTTTATCCCCTGTGGGGAAATTCGACCTTTGCCGCTTGTCTAGCGACCTTGGGCGTTTGTACTCCCGGCTCAGACTTCATACTTAAAGACGTTTTGCTCTCTGCGGGGCGCACGCACTTTTTTCAAATCGCCCGCAAGCTCGGAGCAGATATCGAAATTCTGCAAAGAAAAGAGTCTCTAGGAGAAAGCTATGGCAATGTGCGAGTTCGATACACCCGCGAGCTTATCGGAAGAAAAATCTCGGGGGAATCCCTCTATCAAAGTATCGAAGAATTTGCTTTACTCGCTCTTCTCGCTTCACGAGCCGAAGGTGAGACCGTGATTCGCGGTTTCGCCAAACTCCCCGGTCAGTTTAAAACCGCCTTAGACAAGCTGATGTCTGGCCTTAAACAAACGACCGTCGACATCGGTGAATTTGAAGATGGACTTGTCGTCAGAGGTAAACCCGAGCTTGATGGATCTGAATTTGATGCTGCAGACATCCCTCACCTCTCTCAAGCGTATTGGGTTCTCGGGTGCATTGCTAAAGGCAATTCCACTGTGAAACACGCCAATGAAAATTCGATCTGTTTTCTAAATCAATGGTTGGAGAATCACAATGGCCAGTAAAATTCAAATCGGCGTGATTGTTTATAATAAAGATGCCAAAACCCTGAAGGCTGTAGATATGGTTTTTCAGTGGGCCAAAGAGCGCAAGGGCATTGAATTGCTCAAAGATTGTCGCAATATTTTTGATGCGCTCGAGCCGGATGTGCAGCGTCGCAACCAGACCTTGAAAGAAAAGTGGCAAAAGTTTCATTACCGCCTGGAGTTTGACATAGTAGAAATGTCAGATTTGCTGG
>JBNKYI010000255.1:0-4314 GCA_050300815.1 Fibrobacterales bacterium | reverse complement strand
TAAAAACTGATTCACACTCATTGTAAAACCTATTCTTGGGTTGTGGATTAGGGCATAGGTTTTAATTTGCGAGATGGGTTAAGCAAATTAACGCAAATTAAAAGACGTTAAGCAAAACTCAGATAAGAAACCTGAAGTTTTTCACAACAGCCTTAAAACTACTTTCGAGATCATTTATGTCCTAAAATTTTCGACTAGGCCTTCGAGTTTTGAGGCCATTTGCACCAAATGAGACATACTTTGTCGTATTTGTTCAGCGCCTACGGCAGATTCTTCAGTCAACTGGTCAATCTCTGATAAATTTTGATGAATCGTTTCGTGATTGGATGAAGCATCGGAGACTTCTTGGGCGATTTCTTTTGCGGTGATTCCCGCTTCTTCAAGACTTCTTCTAAATTCAGATACCGCCGAGGATTGCTGTTCGACAGCTCCCAGAATACTCTGGGTCATTTGATTGACCTCAGAAATTTTTTCTTTAATTTCTTGCACATATTGGCTAGACTCTTTGGCTTTGTTTTGCACCTCGTGAATTTGACTTCCTATGGTGCCGACGGCTTGGGCAGTTTGTCTAGCGAGTTCTTTAACTTCGGCGGCGACGACAGAAAAACCTTTGCCGGCATCGCCTGCGCTGGCCGCTTCTATGGTTGCATTAAGGGCGAGTAGGTTGGTTTGTGCTGCTACAGCCTGTATTAAATCACTGACTTTACCAATTTCTTGTGAGGCTTTAACCATGTCTTCAAGGGCTCGCGAGGTTTCTCCGACTCTCTCATTTGCATCTGATGAAACCGACATTCCCTTTTGACAATTCTCGACCACTGAGTTGAATGAGACCGTTAACTCTTCGACTGTGGCGGCCACCTGATTGACGGTTGTCGAAAACTCTTCTGAGCCAGTGGCTATAGAATTTAGCCGAGACTGAGTCAGCTCAGAGGCTTCTCGAACTTGTTGAGACCTGTTTCTGAGGTTTACAGAGTTATTGGTCATCGCCTCAGTAGTGGTTCCGAGTTCCATAGACTGACCGACGAGCGAGAAGGTATTGCTTTTAACCTCGGCAATAATTTGGTGAATTTTTTTGACAAAAGCGTTAAAGGCTAAACTGATTTTACCCGTTTCGGTCTGATCGGTGATGGCTAAACTTACAGTGAGATCTCCTTGCCCGCTGGCAATTGAGTTGAGAGAGCTGGCAACCGAGGTTAAGGGTTTGAGAAAATAACGAGTTGAACCGATCAGTATGACGGCTGCGATGATCAAGATCGGCAGAGTGAGAAGCAACAATTTAGTTTGAATACCTTTAATTTCTGCTTCGAGTAGGGCTTGGCTAGCAATGATTTTATTATCGATATCATCGATGTATACTCCCGTACCGATCATCCAGTTCCAAGGGGCAAATTTTTTCCCTGAGCTCAGTTTGGGAATGATTTCTTTGGTTCCTGGTTTGATGATTGCATAACGGCTAGAGCTAATTCCCTTTTGCGCGCCTTCAACGAGCTCTCTTACGTAGGGAACTCCGTTGGGGTCGGTGTGGTTCATGATGTTTTTGCCTGCGAGACTGGGAGTAGGGGGGACGGTGATCACAGTGCCGCTAAAGTCAGAGAGAAAAAAATAGCCTCCGTGCTGCCAAGAAATTTGGTTAATCGCTGCGACGGCCGCTTCTTGATATTCGGTGGTGTGCCCACTGTCTTTGAGACTCAACTGATAAAAATGTTCTAAAACATTAGCGCCGATTTGAAGTTTTTCTAGCAAATATTGTTTTGCTTCATCCATTAATTCTTCGCGTTGTGTGATGGCATTTTTTTCTTTGAATTCATTAAGTGACTTAGAGACGGCAAGTAGCGCTAGAACGAGAAGGCAAATCAACAAACCTAGGCTAAGTGAGGTGATTTTTTTGGTCATTGTAAGTTCTCCTGTGGGTGGGGCCTCTCTAAGACTTTATCTGCAATTCAATTCTTCGCAGTTCACAAGAATCATATCCAAAATGCGAGACCTCATCAATAAGGTTCTAAGTCGTTTTCTAAACGGTTTCTTTATTGTGGGGATTTTTGGGGGGATTTCGTAGGCATATCGCGGTGATGTTTTTGGAGCTTGTTTCAATTCTTTGAATTTCACGGCTTAATTCTGATGTTGATGCGTCGCGGCCGCGCGAGTTGCTGAACTGTGCAAAAGCACAGGTGCCCCTTTTGTGGAATTTTCATTCACGGTGTTTATGAAAATTGAGAACTGACCTCAGAGACACCTCAGAGTTACCTCAGAGGTGTTTGAAAAAATGCTGTTTCAGCTTTTGAAACAGCATTTAAGCATAACGAGATGATGTCAGTGGCGTTAATTTTTTACGGTTTCTAATGCAGCCTGAATCACTTCGCGCAGTGAAGTCGTGGGCCGACCGATCAATTGGCTCAAAGTTTTACTGTCATCAAAAAGATCGCCTTGAGATGCGGCAGTTTCTGACTGGGCGAGAATTTCAGCAAAAGGAGCGGGGAGTCCAAAATTTTGCAATGCTTGGGCATAAGCGCTTTCAGGTATATTCTGGTAAGCGACAGGTTGATCAGCGAGTTCGCTAAGTGTTGCAGCAAATTCACCTAGGCTATAAGCCTCATCTCCGGCGAGTTCGTAGACTTTGCCTGCTTGATGATCTGCGAGAAGCACTGTGGCAGCGGCAGCAGCAAAGTCAGCGCGAGAAGCCGAAGCAATTTTACCTTCGCCGGCGCAGCCCATTGTTGATCCGTATTGGAGTGCGACAGGAATGCTGGCAGTGTAGTTTTCGGTATACCAGCCGTTGCGTAGCAATACGTAGGGAACTCCAGCTTCGCTGAGTAATTCCTCGGTCTTTTTGTGCTCTGCGGCGAGTTCAAGTGAGCTGGTTGCTGCTCTTAAAATACTCGTGTAAGCAATGAGCTGCACGCCGACTTCTTTGGCGGCATGAATCACATTTTCGTGTTGAGAAATTCGACTTCCCACTTCGCTTGAAGAAATGAGCAAGACCTTCTCGACACCTTGAAAGGCAGCGACCAACGATTCGGGTTGATTGTAGTCTATTTGACGCACTTGTACGCCTTTTTCAGCAAAGTCAGCGACTTTTCCCACATTGCGCACGGCGGCCACCAATTGCTTGGCTGGGATGGATTTTAAAAGTTCTTCTATGACCAAACGACCTAATTGGCCAGAGGCACCTGTAATTGCGAGCATATTGACTCCTGAATAAAAATGATAGGAAAAGTATAGTTAATGAGCTAACTTTTAGGAAGTACATACAAAAAGGTAAGCTAGTGAAAACATCAAACGCTCGTTTAGAATGCGAAACATCGCATTTTTTGAAGGGAGACTTATTCGCAGAACCCTGTCCTTCGAGAGACGTTTTAAAGCACGTCAGCAGTCGATGGGGCACCCTTATTCTTATCGCTTTACGCGCTGGAACTTATCGCTTCAGCGAGCTGAGACAAAAAATAGGAGGGGTAAGTGAAAAAATGTTGGCTCAAAGTTTAAAGGCGTTAGTGCTTGATGGATTTGTGCTTCGACAGGCCTATCCCGTGGTTCCTCCTTTTGTCGAATACAGCTTGACACCGATGGGAGAAGAAATTGCTGAGCATGTGGCGCACTTGGCAGATTGGATTGAATCAAATTTACCTCGAATCCTTGAGTCGTGGAAAAGCGAAGAAATCAAGACAGAGAATGAAAGTGTGTAATTGATGCAGAAGAATCTTACTTGTGCATTTTCTATTATTATCCCATGAAAAAATCTCTGAAATTTGGTTTCGCGCTATTTGTTTTAGTCGTGAGTGGTCTTTTTTTAGAAGGCTGTGGCTCAAATGTCGTAGAAGAAGATTCACTGTTGGCGCGTACCGTGCGCAATTTGAAAATCACTCCCACAGACAGTAAAACGGGCGAGGGATTCGTCGTTGAATGGATTGCCCCTGGTGAGCCCGATGGACTGAAGGCTTACCATCTTTGGATTCACGAAGGGAATTTTGAACACCCGCTAATTACTTTGGGTGATGTTAAAAGTGAATATTTGGCGACCCAAGGGCAGTGGTTGTATTTTGGTCCTTTAGAAAATCGTGAAATAAATGGAGATTTATCAACTCGTTGGCAGATCCCTGATTCGGTATTACAAGACCTTAAAAGCGCAGCATATGATTCGATTTTGGTTTCTGTTTGGGCTGAATACCGTGCAGGAACCCCGGGATTAGCGCCTTGGCAGACGCTCTATTTTAGAGATGTCTTTGCGGCAGATCCTGTAGATTATGATTTAGAAAAAGGCCCTGATAGTTTGGTGTTTGTGTTTTCTAAACCCAAGGATCTCGTGAGTTTGGTGCCCTT
>JBNKYI010000254.1:0-4315 GCA_050300815.1 Fibrobacterales bacterium | reverse complement strand
TAACAAATTGTGTTCTCTTTCTGTTGAAAAACAAGCCTGGATGGACACCTATAATCCTGGCTGGAGAGACACCCAAATCTGCGAGCATCCTATCCCTGTGCTTAACGCCACAATACCCGGCGATGAATTTAAAATGCAAGACGGGCGACTCTATCTCACCCTGCCTTCATCACTAGACGAGTCTAAAACACAAAATGCAACCCTAGAGCTCTTTAGTGCAAAAGGCGAAAGTCTATGGCGAAGAGAGGTTGATTTTAACCGCCAAAGCGCGGTGGTTGATATAGGTTATCTAAAACAAAAAGTTGCCTTTTATCGATTAAGCCTTAAGGGCCTAAATCTCAAAGGGAAAATCCTTGAGCACTAAAGAAAAATCACCAAGCAATAACGAAGTGACCGAAGTGACCTCTTGATTCACGCCGATGCGTCTACTCTCAAAGACAACTCTAAAAATGCCCGATATACTCAACCTCATGAGAGCCGCGACCGCGAGTGATATTGCGCATCTCTGTCGTGTAACCAAACGTTTTTTCTAGAGGCACCTCTGCTTCGAGCCACAGGGTTTTTCCATCTGAATCCAGTCGATTAATTTTCGCTTCACGGTTATTTAAATCGGCGACTAAAACGCTCGAAAACTCTTCGGGGGCTGTTAATTTCATTTTCACCCAAGGAATCAAGATCTTAACAAATTGGCGATCAATGGATTTTTCTAAGGCATGAGTAAGAAGCTTAACAAGAAGCCCGGGGAGCAGTCGGCCATCCCACCGCAAATCAACCACACTTACTTTTAGTCTCTCTAAATATCCCTGACCAAAGACCCCTCGCCTGCAAAAATCGTCTAAAGCCCCACCCAACAATTCTTCTACCATTTCTGAAGAATCTGTAAGCTCAAGATCGCTGAGATCTAATGCCGGTTTGATTTTTCCCGGGTTTTCGTATAGGCTTCCCTTTAGATGTATTTTGCCCCACTCGGTTTCTTGAGACTCTTCAAAATCGACAAAAGGGCCCTGATAGCTTTCTCGTCTTTCTACTCTCGGAAAGCCATAATCCATCTCAACTCCAAATTCGTCTCGCAAGCGATTCACCAATACATCAAAAAAGACCTCGCCTACAGCACCTACCGACCAAGTGCCTTCTGTTCCGTCGTAACGCAATTGCATGCTCGGCTCAATATCTGCAAAAAACTGCAATCCTTCGGCAAGGCGATGAACATCTTCAGAGTGCTTCGCTTCGACCTTAAAGTGCAAAAGACTGTCGTAGGTCCAAGGATGCCCCTTGCGACAAACGGTTCCGTCCATTCCTATCTCATCCCCAATTTTCCACTCTCGAGGTTCGACAAAAGCGCAAATATCCCCATACGAAACCTCAGTGACTGGAGTCAGGGTTTCGGCATTCACATTATAGATGTGATCTTTAAAATCAGCTAATTTCCCCAAATCTTTTTGCCAAACCTTTAGCAAATAAATTCGGGGATGTTCGGGATGATGTCTCACTTTTATCACCTTAGCCACAGCGGGTTCTTGCACCGCGGGCTCAGGGTTGGGGAGCAAAAAGCGAATTCCATTCATCAGTTGTCGCACCCCTATACTTTTCTTCGCCGAACCGCAATAAATGGGCAAGCACAAATTTCTTTTCACCGAGTGGGCGAGCCCTTCAAAAAGCCACTGAATTTCAGGATCGCGACCCTCCATGAACGATTCCATCACTCGATCATCTAGCTCTGCAACGTGCTCAACAATTTCTCTAAAGGCCTTTTCTCTAACATAGCGGTATTCTTCAGGAACATCTTCTGTGCGAAACTCTCGACTTTCTAATCCCTCAACCACCACTTTTTTATTGGCCACCACATCAATGACAGACCAACCCTCTTTATCTTGACAAGGGATGCTCAACAAGAGCAATGGCTTATCAAAATGCTCTTCAATTTCTATCAGCGATTCATCAAAACGAAAATCAGGAAGATCGACCTTGTTTAAAAAAATCAGTGTCGGTTTTTGAGCTTTGGCCAGTTTCGCCCAATTGACAAGTGTCTGCGTTTGCACACCGCGTACCCCAGATACGACAAGCACTCCCCCTTCAATCGCCTCGAGTAAACAATCCACTTCGCTGCCAAAATCGATGTGCCCTGGGGTGTCGACTAAATTGACGCGTTCTTTTTTGTAGTTGTAATAGGAGATGCCCGCTTCGATGGTTATTCCCCGGCGGCGTTCTTCGGCCAAGTAGTCTAACGTTGCCAAACCTTCATCAACATCCCCGACATCGTGAATGGTTTTACCCTGAAACAATATCCGTTCAGACAGGGTGGTTTTGCCCGCATCGATATGTGCGAGAATGGCGATATTTTTCACCAGCTCCATGGCTAACTCCAACGATTAAACGAATCGTGCCAGATTGTATTTGAGTCGAGAAATGTAGTCACTGCCAAAAAGATTGACGTGAACCAAGATGGGATAGAGGTTATAAAGATCTACGCGGTCTTCCCAGCCAGGCAGCAGAGGAAATTCACTGCTATACGATTTATAAAAATCCTCGGGAAAGCCCCCAAACAATCGCGACATGGCGATGTCCATTTCGCGATTGCCATAGTAGACCGCTGGATCGAGAATTGCCGCTTTCTCTCCTAGACTGATGAAATTACCCGACCAGAGATCGCCGTGCAATAGAGAGGCGGGTTCATCAGGAATCAAATCTTCTATTTTCTTATACAGTTTTTCAAAGCGAACCGTGATTGATCCCTCAAGTTTGCGGGAATCTACGGCCATTTTTAACATGGGTTGCAATCTCTCTTCGATGAAGAAAGGCACCCACTTTCCTCGAGGAGCATTGGTCTGACGCAATGAACCAATATAGTTGGAATGCGCCAAGCCAAAGGCCTTCCACGAAACGCGGTGTAATTTGGCCAAGTCGCGACCAAAATTCTCAAATAAATTCTTTGCCCGCGGCACTTCTTCTAAAAACTCCATGAGAATAAAAGAATTGTTGCCACTCTGCCCCACCGCAAACACCTCGGGAACTCTAAAGCAATCGGCATCTGCCAGCACTTTAAGACCCCTCTCTTCAGCTTCATACATTTCGGGAAAACGCGACTTTTGATTGGTTTTAATGAAATACGAACCCCGATTGGTGTCGATGCGAAAGCTGGTCGAAATACTCGACCCATAAGGATGAAAAGATTGGACAACGACTTTGTCTCCCACTTCCATGCTCAATAAATTTTCTACGACATTTTTTATGGTTTCGTTGATCATTCTATTTTACCAGTACCTTTGCTGATCCCCGTGAGCTGCGCAATAGCCACAAACCCGGCTCACTCCCAAATTCTAGATAAGATTGCTCTCCCTGAGAAGTCCAATCCCTCACCTTTCGCCCCTTCGAGTTAAATACTTCAACAATTTCTCCACGTTCGAGACGAGGATACCATTTGCCACCGAGTTGCCGAGGGTTAAAAGAGACGACCTTGTGATTAGAGCTTACCCATTCACCGTATTCTCCCCAAGAAGATACCGCCATTAAAAACCAGGTGCTGTGAGGCAGCCACTGTTCTACCCAACGCCAATTTTCCCACCCTTGCACCAAAACATTCGCGGGATTCCACGAAATCCCCGAACCATTTAAATTGGCCGAAGTGATTCCATTAGATATTCCTCCATCGAGATGCCCGTGAATCGGTTGCTTAGAATCTTTATTGTACTTAGGCGGATTGTTTTCGCCAATTCCCGAGAATAAGGTGACGTTGTAGGGATTTTTTCCCATGATCCAATCGAGTTGATCGACGGCCAGCGCCTTAAGTTCTTCGCTCAACTGAGCTCCATAAACCCAAAAACCCGCCTTGGCAATTCCCGCAGCGATTGAGGCCTGACGAGCGCTTTCTCCTTGCCACCAATAGCCCGTCTCATTACTACGAGGCATAAAAAAACTGTTGCGCAACGTCGAGTTGTAGCTCACTGTCTGACGAGCATAGCCAAAGGGATTGTAAACCTCTTGGCTCACTGCTAATTGATAGTCTAGGTTTGCCTTCATTGTTTCAACCGCTTGCCGGCGATGCGCAGAATCTGTTTCAACCTCTGCATAACGAGCGAGAGCGACCAAGGGCAAACCCGCATCTGCCGCATGATAAAAGGGGCGGCTTTGCGCGACATTTGCCCAAAAATAGCCTTCACTCGAAAGTTGCGCAGTCATCTGATCTTTGCGAGCGCGGGCATCGTCGAGATAAGTCGTATCTCTTGTGGCATTGTATAGCTCAACAGCCGCTAACAGTGCGGTATAATAGTCTAAAAAGTTTTCTCCTAGACTATCGCCATAAGCTCCCCCAGAGTTT
>JBNKYI010000253.1:0-4320 GCA_050300815.1 Fibrobacterales bacterium | reverse complement strand
AGTCCAATATTGTCGATGCAATACGCTGGGTCTTGGGAGAGCAAAGAGCGAAGCAATTGCGTTCGTCAAACATGCAAGATGTCATTTTTTCGGGCACTGCAGATAAACCGGCAATGAACGTTGCCGAGGTCAGTATCCTCATCAATAATGACAAGAAAATGTTGCCTTCAGATTACTCTGAGATTCAGATTACGCGACGGGTTTCTCGTTCGGGCGAGTCAACTTATCTACTTAACAATCAAGAATGTCGACTCAAAGATATACAAAATCTCTTCTATGATACGGGGATGGGCGCGGCCTCTTATTCATTGATGGAACAGCGCATGATTGACGCGATTCTCAGTGATAAAGCCGAAGATCGACGTCAGCTTTTTGAAGAGGCAGCGGGAATATCAAAATATAAGCAACAGCGTCGCGAGTCTTTGCGTCAGCTTGAGAAGACGGCCTCTGATCTGATCCGCGTCGAAGATAATCTCAATCACGTGCGCAAGTCGCTAGCGAATTACGAGCGTCAAGCTCGCCGCATGGAAGAGTGGAAGCAGGTTAGGGGACGATTGCAAGATCTTGAAGTGAGCATGGCCTATGTCGAGTTTCAACAGGCCAAATCTGTTTATACGAAATTTACGGGATTAGGAGAAGAGGCTCGTCGAGAAGTGGACAGTCTCGAAGCGCAAATCGCGACGATTGAAGCAGAGCTTGAAGAGGCCCGTTTGGCCATGTCTGACGACGAGAATCTCTATAAAGAACTCGATCAAGAAGTGACTTCTCAGCAGATGGATATTCGCACCCTTGAAGGAGAAATCACTAACGCAAAAGATCGCTTAAATCACATCGAAGAGAATCGTCGCAAGGCAGAAGAAGAAATATTGGTGCTGCAAGAAAAAATAGAAGATCTGCAAGCCGATAAAGCTCAAAGTTTCGAAGTGTTAAGCGAAGAAGAAGGTCGTATTGGTGAATTAGAAATGCGAACCGAAGAGTTGGCTGAAAATCGTCAGACCTTGAGAAACCGCTTTGAAGATAAACGCAAAGCTTATAACGAACGTTCAGCCGCACGTATCCAGTTGTTAGAGTCTATTGGTCGAGAAAAACAAAAATTTGAGAAGCAACTCAATCAGAAGAATTTTTATCAGACGCGTTTAGTGCAACTCGCCGAAGAAAAAGAAGAACGGCTGGGGCAAAGTGGTTTTTGGCGAGAAGAAATTGCCGAAAAAGAAGAAGAAGTCAAAGAACTCGAACTTCAAATTACAAGTGTAGAAGAAAAGTTAGAAGAACTTCTCGAGGGCATTGAAGTCTTGCAATCGCAAAAAACTCAGGTTGAAGAAGAGGGGCATCGGGCAAGAGAAGAATTTGTTTCGTTGAACTCGCGCAAAGAGGTTTTGCAAAAGTTGATTGCCAAGGGAGAAGGCTTAGCTCAGGGGGCAAAGTTTTTAAAAGAAACGCAGCATGAAAAACTGAAAGGGCTTTTATCAGACGACTTGATTGTTGCAGAGGGCTATTCGCGCGTTGTAGAAACTTGCTTGGGAGAATCCCTGCAAATCTTAGAAACTTCAGATATTGGGCAGGCTTCAGAGTTGATTGCCCGTTTGAGTGTGGCGCAAAAGGGACGGGCGATTTTGACTTGGCCCGTTTCTGCGCACGTCGAAAAAAAAATGGCTGTGCAAAAGGGAGAGGGCCTTATCGGAAGGCTTTCAGACTTTGTGCAAAGTGCGAGCAAAAGCGAGTTGATTCAGTGGCTCTTAGACGATTACATCTTGGTCGAAAGTGCGGCGCAAGCTCAACAATGGGCTGCTGATGTCAACGCCCCAGAGGCCTGGTATGTCTCTCCCGAAGGCACAATGTGGCACAGCAGAGGCTTGGTTAAAGGGGGATCAAGCGAAGATGAAGGTCCGGGAATTCTCTCACAAAAAAATGAATTAGAAGGTTTGCTCGAATTAACCTCCCAATCGGAACTCCTATTAAATCAAAAACGCGCGCGTTATGAAGAAATTAGAAGTGAGCTTCTTGAAAAATCAGAATTGCGCAAAGAATTTGAAATGCGCGCTTCTGAACTGAAAAAAGAGTTGATGAAGTTTCGCCAAGAGCTCAATACGGTTCAATCTCGAATGGATGCCTTTGAAGAAGGCATGCAACGAATTGAAAATGAAAAAAGTAAAGCTCAAGAAGGAATGAATGAAATTGAGCAGTTTTTAGAAAATGAGGGCGGGGCACTTGTCGAGTTAGAGAAGCAAAAAGAAAGTCTTGAAGAGGGCTTTCAGCAATTGCAAGAAGATTATCACGAGTCTGAAGAAGCTTGGCAAGAAGTAGAAGAAAGCTATAAAGAACACTACAACGATTTGATGGAAACTCGTAACCGTCTAAATCAAAATCGTCAGAAACTCGATTACATTGATTTGCAAAGCCGAGAGTTGCAAGAACAAGTCGGTCGTCGTCGCGCTGAAAAAGACGATGGCATTGAAGTGATTGAGCGAATTGAACAGTCCATCGAAGATCTTGAAAATAAGTTAGAACTTGAGAACGAAAAACTTTCAGTTAAAGAGTCGGCCAGAGATGATGCCAAGGCTATTTTTGACGGAAAAGTCGCTGGTTTAGAAGACCGTCGCAAACAGGTTCGCGACCTAAACACGCGCAAGTATCAGTTACAAGAAGATACGCACAAAAGCTTGTTGCAGGTGACTCAACTCGCTGGGCGAATGAGTCAAATTAAAGAACGCATTTTTGAACGTTATGAAGTGGATGTAGATACAGAAAATCCCGAATTCACTCGCGTGGAATTTGAAGAGGGTCTAGCGAGAGCTGAGATTGCAGAACTGCAAGAAAAATTGCAGAAAATTGGCAATGTAAACCCCTCGGCAATGGAAGATTACGAAGAGGAAAAAGAGCGAATGCTCGTGGTCGAAAAACAATACAAAGACCTCGACCGCGCTCGTTTGAGTTTAGAAAAAACCATTCGTCGCCTTGATGAACTCGCTCGTAAGCGCTTTTTAGAAACTTTTGATCAGATTCGCCGAAACTTTCAAGATGTCTTTAGCAGTGTGATGCGCGGAGGAGAAGCAAAACTCACTCTTGAAGAAGGGGTGGATCCCCTTGAAGCGCGCATTGAAATCAATGCTCGCCCCACAGGCAAAAAAATGCGCGGCGTAGCCCTGTTATCGGGGGGAGAGAGGGCTTTGACGGCGACGTCACTATTGTTTGCTCTTTATATGGTCAAGCCATCGCCCTATTGTATTCTAGACGAAGTTGACGGCCCTCTTGACGATGCAAATATTGGTCGTTTTGTTGAGTTATTGCGTCGTTTTTCTATTCAGACACAATTTATTGTCGTCACCCATAATAAGAGAACCATGGCGGCTTCAGATCGACTGTACGGTGTGACCCAAGAGGTAAAAGGCATTTCTCGCATCGCTGTAGTTAAACTAGATGAAGCGGCTTCAATGGTAGGATAGATCCCAAACGCATCCTTTAAAAAATGCAAAACAAGTAGAATTCGAAAAAGAAACGGGTTAGAGAAAACCCAGCCTTTGTATCTTTTGCTTTATCGAAAGGGGAATTATGAAATTGTTAAAATCTGTGCTATCAATGAGATTTATTGCAACTCTTTTGCTTTTGGGGCTAACAACGACCCCTGTTTTAGCAAATGAAAGTGACAGCGTTCATCTCAAGAAATTTGAAGACGCTTGGAAATTGATTTTCCAGAACGAGCCCGATTCGGGTTTGTTTGTATTTAACGAGCTTGTAGAAGTTTCGAATGACGTTACTCTCAGGGCCCAATGCTTAGAGTCAATGGCATTTGTTTTGCAAAACATGGGACGTAGTGAAGAGGCGCAGAAAGTCAAAGCGCAAGCCTTTCTTCTTGCAAACGACACGCTTTCTTTTTTAACGGGAATATTGAGTTTTACAGATATTGAATCTTTTGATCAAAATGATCTTGGAAAATTGATTCGGAAATTTGTAGAAAAAGAGGGCTATTGGCAAGGCATGCTCTTCGACTTCTATCAGTCGGAATGGGTTAATAAAGGGCGTGGAGAAGATGCCTTAGAAAGAAATATTGAATTGGGTTTGGCAGATAAGTGGCAGTGGATTGGTCCTTTTAATAACTCTTCAGGGCAGGGTTACGAGACCCCTTATGCTCCCGAAAAAGAGTTAGATCTCGGTAAAATTTATACGGGAAAAAATGGAAATAAAGTGACTTGGAATCCTATGGTGAGTCCTTCAAGCCATGGATGGACCTTCATTAGCGATTTACACGATGAGGCCGATGCGATTTTTTATTTCTGGAATGAAATTGAGGTGGATGAAGAGGTTGCGGCGATTCTCGCTTTT
>JBNKYI010000252.1:0-4322 GCA_050300815.1 Fibrobacterales bacterium | reverse complement strand
TTTTCGTTATGGGCAACTGCAATAGGTATCAAAACTGTAGGAGCTGTGCCCTCACAGCGATTGAATGCCCTTTGGGTACCTCACAGCGATTAGCTCAATATTTCAACACAAGCTTTTTCTCTGTGATAAACACTTTTGAGTTTTACCACAGTACCCAAAGGGCATGCTAAGGACACAGAGAGCACCGAGGGAATAACAGGAACGAACTGGTTTCTTACAAAAAATGAACCAGTTTTTATTTATCCTTTGGAAAATTAATCAATCCCTCTTTTCTTTTAAAAAATACTATGGCCCCAATTATTTAACTACTGCGGCTAAAGCTCCCTATTAAAACCCTCATTGAATGGATCATTTCGCTCAATATAAGATAACCCTCTCTTGGGTGCGAAAGGATCACCCAATATACTATCTTTACCAAAGATTCGATTGAGTTCGGATAAAGATTTTTCACTGAGTTTCTGCGTAAATAACAAGGTTAAGCTATGCTTTGCACGAGAACAGCTTACATAAAACAAGTTTCGATTTCGTTCGAATGTATCCTGTTTTCCTGCTGGATATCCATCTGCCATCCACTCTAGCATTTGATTCCAGTTGTAATGGTTCCACCCACGCCCAAAGACAACTAACACATTATCAAACTGTGCTCCCTTGACACCATGCTTTGTCGAGAAAGGCGTTTTTGAATCGATGTACTCGGCTAGATTACGAACTTCTGAGTAATCAACACCTCTAAAAGCACGAAGCTTTTCAATAAACTTTGCATCATCCTCTGAACACTCATCTGTACTCTTTTGCTCAAGCAGTGCAAAGCGTACCAATGCCTGCTCTAACTTAGAGGGCAATCGTGGTGTTTTTGTCTCCATCAGCAGGTCCAACACATCACCGATTGAAGAATTCTGTTGCGTCTCAAGAAGCTTACCTAAATTGGCCAACCAATCCTTTTTGTCTGCCTGGCACTTCAAGCGTGGATGATTTTTATTGCATACTTGGAGCAACTCTCCATATTTTCGATCATTAAAAGCTGCAGCTACAGGCTCTATCACCTCAAGAAAGAACTGAATAAACTTATCATTCTTTTTCAAATAGTCATCTGTGAATCGAAAGCATGATGCAAGAGTATTGAAATTTTGCTCACTAGCTATTAGATTGTTTGTAAGGAACAAAACCTTGGTTCTTTCAGGAGACAGCGATAAGCCCTCTTGAACTAACAGCTCTTTAGTTTTTTCTATATGGGCTTTTACATTGTCCTCGGGTAGATCATCTTTCCAATGCCCCCCCGTTCTCCTGTCACCATCCCACTCATTAGAATGAAAAACCTTTACATCTCCGGCAGAACCAGGATTAGCCTCCGCCTGTGGTAATTCGGGCCTCATACGATTTAAGCAACCGACGATATTCTTATCAGAGCGGAAGTTAGCTTTCTTACCGATTTCAATTATTTTATTTTTTTGGCTTGCTATCAGGCCACAAGCGGATGAACCATAGATTTTCTGCCAGTGATCGCCAAAAAGTCCAACTACAACACCGGAGTCATTATCTATGAGATTAGAAACGATACTTGCAGCGAGTTGAGCGTCCGTATCCTGATATTCGTCGATGAGTATTATTGGAAATTCATTCCTAATAAGCTTCTGGAACTTAGTATTTGCCAACATACGAGCCATTAGGGCAACCACATCATCATGATGTAAGGTAATTTCATGCTCTGTAATATTAGGAAAACCAAGGTCATATTTGACTGGTTGATCAGTAATACCGCCAAATTCTTCAACCCTTTTTGCCCATTTATCGCTGAGTTCGGGTATGTATTCTTTCAGCTTGTTCTGAAAAGTATTCAAAATACTCCAGCAAAAAGCATGAATCGTATCAGCCGCAATTACTGGGTGATGATCAGTGCGGTTTTCAATTTCTTCTTTAGCAACATTTGTATATGTTATACACGCAATACGCTGCCTATTTCGCAGCAATTCTTCCGCTCGGCTTGATATCAAATACCTTATTGTTTCTATAAGTGAGTATGTTTTTCCCGCCCCTGCACCCGCTTCAAGTCGGAAGCAGAGGTTTGCATCTATACATTCTCTGAGCTGTTTAAGTGCTTCTATTGATGCTTGTTCCGCTGGGCTTAGCTGAGTCATTGTTTCAACTCCTCAACCACTGCCTCCTCTGATAACCACTCCAATCCTTCTGCTATGTATTTAGGAACAACCCATTCTGTTTTATCTACGGAATATTCGATTGCAAAGTTTGCTTTACTGCTAGCACCGACATTTTTGGCCTGTTGAAAAACTTCTTTTTCTAACGCGACGCCACTTAAATCTCGCAATTCGAAAAGATCTGGATTGGCCATAATAAATGCATCTTCAAAGCTACGGCCACATAAAGAATCATCTCTGTCTGAGACTTGAAACGCTATTCTTCGACATCCATTTACTTTAAGGCCTTCATCTTTGCCAAGGATTTCACCGAGATCTGCATATCCATCAATGCCATACCAGCCGGAAAGCCCAACATTACTGCTTTTTAAGCCTTCGGAAACTATTGAAGAGGAGTTGTGAGCTCCGTTTACGGAATCCAAGTCAGTTATAAATAACGTTTTAAGCTCAAGGAAATCAATAAATTTGTAAAAGTGATGAGCATAAGCGCCACCAACCTCTACAACAGACATATACTTACTTCTCAAACCACAATTCGTTTCCTTATCTACCTTCCGAATCATCTCTGGTAAGAGAATTCTTTCAGTGGCCCCTTCGATAAGTATTGCCCGATCAGCGAAATATAGATCGCACTTTGTAAGAGTAAGATATTTATGTAAAAACTCTTTATCCGCCTTTACCTCTTCTCCCTTGAACTCCTCGCCTAAGTCTTTGACTTTGGTCTGTTTATTATCTTTTGATAAAAAATATCTAACTTTACTGAAATCGGCCTCATTAGCGATGTTAGAAGAATGCGTGCTAACAACAAACTGAACTGGCCATGACTTTCCATCATTTAGCTGATCTTGAAATTCACTAACAATTTCCTCAAGCTGCCTAATAAACACTTCTTGCATCTGAGGGTGTAAGTGAGCTTCAGGCTCTTCAATAAAAATTAAGTGACCTTTAGGCGGCACTGATTGAGACTGGAATTCTCGAAAAAATTCATAGATCCGAAATAAGATAAATATTAGATTCCGAATTCCTAAACCATTGTAGGTTTCAGGTAAGATGAAATGATCCTCACCCTGGTAAAAGACCCTTGTATGACTTTCCAAAAGGGATTTAACGTTAAGCTCAGTGGCCGCCGTTAACTCATTGTCACCTAAACCTGGATAACCAAATATTGCCAGCTTAGGCAAGAGTTCTTTGACCTTATCCTGAAAATCTGTATCTACCGTATCCTGAAGGGCTTCAACAACTTGATTGACTTCTTCTGATTTGGCTTTGAATTCTTCTGGAGCACCTACACTATTCGAACTATTGAATAGCTTCCCCAATGATTTACCTAGAACATCCCTTTCACTATGCGATTCATCATCTAGACCTCTTTGCGCATTAATCAGACCAGAAATGACTAGTCGTTTTAAGGCTGAAAGATCAACTCTTACCTTATTTTCCAGATTGGTTGGTTCGATCGCATATACAGCCACTTCGAAGTATTTACTAATGCGATCCCTTAAATCAGAGAAGTACTTCCGACGGTTTCCAGTATCCAAAGAATGGAAAAAATCTTTGATCATTCCATCTCGTAGTTGATAGGAGATTAGTACTTTTGTTTCGTATAACTCATCATCTAGATCGACAATGAAATCACTCAGCACACCATAATCATCAGCGTTGTCCTGATAATCTAGCAATAACTCTAATTCAATGGTTGGGATCAAAGGACGAACTGATACTTCATCTTCTTCTGCTACGAAATCATTCAACGCCGTTTCAAACTCTTGGAGACTCGATTGATTGAAGTCTTCATAACGTATTTTTGGAGCATTAGACGATATAAAGCTCCGGAATACTTCAGCGAGCGATGTTTTACCAGTATTGTTTCGTCCAACAATTAAGGTCGTGCTGCTGTCTAGGGTCAGACTGACATCTTTTAGGAGTCTAAAGTTTTTTACTCGAGCATGAATAATTTTCATTCATCATCCTTGTTAATCAAACTTTTCATAAGTATCAATAAATGGGGCAGAGTAAGATTAATCACACAAGCCTCTTTCTGCTTTTAATTCATCTCCATCTAGTTCCATCATTACAACGACCCAATTCTTTTCCCAACATCATTTTCAGCAATTCCGTTTTATAGGCATATTGCGCGGGGACTCGCAGGAGTGGGAAGTTTGTTTGTTG
>JBNKYI010000251.1:0-4346 GCA_050300815.1 Fibrobacterales bacterium | reverse complement strand
ATTGCCTTAAACAATTCATCCACCTTCACTTCTACATCAAAGGTTTTAACCTCAAATCCCTTTTCTGTTTGCACGGCAATTTCTTTGGCCCCTATGCGCACTTCGCGACCTGAACTTTTGTCTTTGAGCACTAGCGCTCCCTCATTGAGGTAGGCTGAGGTTTTTGAACCCGACACGCCGATGCCCCCTGATGTTCCGCGAATCGCCGCCGTCGCTGTCGGTGTTTCAAACTGATATTGACTTGAGGTATTTGCCAATTTCTTGATATTGAAAAGCACCTTTCCCGATTTAATTTCGATATTCGTGTTTTGCACTGGGCCATTTTCAGTCAACTCTTTCATATTAATCAAAGAATTTTCTTGAATAACCACCTTAGAGCCATTTTCAAACTGAAGCTCTGCTGAACTCGCTGCGTAGGTGCGAACTTTATCTGCGTGACGAATGAGAGAACCCACCTTAAGTGGCTTCCACTTTCCCTTGCCCTTCTTTTGAAATTCAACTTGGCCAATCGTTTGAGTGATTTTTGCTTTTTGCGTTGCCGCAACTGCTGGTGTTGCCACCAAGGCAATCGCCAGAATTAAATATTTGATCCACTGAAATAATTTAATTTGGGTCATACATCCCCCTTGTTTGGGTAGATTATAAGCAAATTTTACCACAAGCCCAATGATTTTTCGCAAAGACTCCTTGTTTTTTCAGGCTCTTATGATAAACTTTGGCAAAACAAAACGAAAGGATTTGTTGTGGAATCAACCGTGGACGACTTGACCATCGCTTACACCGACGACGAAGGTGTGCAAACGATTAAAGAACTAGAGAAACATGTCTTGACCAAAGGGGCTTGGGCCACCCTCATGTTTAAACACGCCGACCTCAACCGCACCACGGGTGAATACGGCGAACCCAAAGTGACGATAAAAAGATATCAAAAACGCCAAGGCGTCTATCAGAGCCGTAGCAAGTTTACCATTTCATCGGCCAAACAAGCTCGCGAAATTATTCAAGTTCTCAAGGAATGGTTTGAGGATGGCGAAGGCTAAAATCGAAATGCACTTCGATTGTTCTCCCGAACTGTTTAGCAATTCAGAAGAACTTCAAGAGCTCGCTCTTCAAATTCTAACAGCTGAAAAGGCCCCAGCGAAGATTCTCTCTTTAATATTCACTGGGGATGAACTCGTTCGGCAACTCAACACCGATTTCAGAAAAAAGGCCAAAACCACAGATGTACTGAGTTTTCCGATGGAGGATGAAGAGTACCTCGGCGAAGTCTACATCAGCGTCGAGCAAGTGATTCGTCAAGCCCCCCGGTTTGACAATACCACCGAAAATGAGCTTTGTCGCATGGTAACTCATGGTATTTTACACGTACTGGGATATGATCATATCAAACCCTCTGACCGAAAAGTGATGCGAGCGAAAGAAGAACTGTACCTAAATCGCACCATTTACTAATTTCAGTAGATCGTTCAACTTGAGGAAACCTTGGATCCCGAACCGTCCCATTGGCTTTTAAGCCTCTCTATTGCTTGTTTATCACTCGCCTTCGTGCATACATTGGCTCGGCAGTTATACCCCGCTTTGTGTCGACATTTTCATCCCGATCCCTCAGAAAAAGATTTTTTTGAACGTATTTCTAAAATTGGCAACAGCGATCACTTCATAGAAACCATATCTCTAGCGCGAGTTCACTTGCTCATTTTGGGTTCTTGGTCGGCATATCTCGCCTTTCAATCCGCAACTGTTTCTCGACATTGGGTGATTTTCCCTATTGCCTTTGCCTACTTCATTTTTGGACTGTATCTCCCTCGAATACTCGCTCTTTGGAAGACTCACACCTTAGCCCCTTGGGTGCATCGCATTTATCAACCCATCTGGACTTTAACCCACCCCTTGGGCTACCTGTTACACCAACTGCAAGATCTCTTCTACAAGCTTGTCGGCTTTGATCCGCAATTTTCTTTTTTAACTGAAGAAGAGCAAAAGCAAATTGACGCTGAAAATGATGATCACCAAGAGGGACTTGAAGAAGATGAACGTCGAATGATTCGCAACATCATCGAATTTGGTGAAACTCCCGTGCAAGAGATCATGACCCCTCGTCCCGACATTGTCGCCATTGACATACGCTCTCCCTTAGAAGAAGTCATCAAAGTGCTCAACACCGAGAGACATTCTAGGGTTCCCGTTTATAAAGAGACCATCGACAATATCATCGGAATCTTACACACCAAAGACTTTTTAGAGTGGTACTCTCAGCACCCCCCTGAAAATTTCAGGCTGCGCAGTCTGATTCGCCCGCCCATCTTAGTTTCTCACCGAGAAAAAATCGACGATCTCATGCGCGAACTTCGACTTTCTTCAAACCATATTGCCGTCGTCGTTGACGAATATGGCGGCACCGATGGAATCATCACTCTAGAAGATATTTTAGAGGAAATCGTCGGGGATATTTATGACGAAGATGACGAAGAAGATGGTCGTATTCAGCAAATTCAAGACTTTGCTTGGATCGTGCAAGGATCGACAACCATTGATGATCTCGTGCACGTGATTCATCATCCTCTCAGTGTCGCAGAAGAGCTCGAGATAGAAACCCTCGGAGGGCTCATTCAGGTCACTATTGGTGGTATTCCTCGCAAAGGACAGCAAATTGAAATTCAAGGGCTGAGAGCCAAAGTTTTGCAAATTAAGAATCAACGTATTGAGAGGGTCTTACTTGAAAAACCCTTAGCTGAAGACTCTTAACCTTCGCGTATCTGAATTTGATTTTGAGATCTTTCAACAAGCTCTTTGCGCAGGTATTCAAGATGCTTTAAGGGGATTTGCGTAAGCAGCTCAACTTGGTGAGAATAATTTCGATCAAAGACTTGCAGATTATTTTTCTGCAGCCATTGACTCACCCAACTTTCATGTTCAAAACCCATCTGTAACGCAACGTTAATTTGAGGCACCACCTCAATGGGTTCAACTCGTTCAAGGGCCTGCTGCACAGAAGAAGAATAAGCTCTCACCAAGCCTCCGGTGCCTAATTTAGTGCCTCCAAAATAACGCACCACAACAACAAACAAATCCCCAAGGCCCGAGTGATTGAGAATTTGCAACATGGGTTTACCCGCAGTACCCGAAGGTTCGCCATCATCACTCATACTCAGCAGAGTCGTCTTGCCTGGGCACCCCACAAGATAAGCCCAGCACCAATGTCTTGCATCGGGATGCTCTGCCTTAATTTCGGCCAGCCTCTCTCTAAAGGCCTCAACACTCACAACGGGTTCTAAATAGGTGAGAAAACGGCTATTCGAAATTTTTTGTTCGCAGAGCACTGGCGACGCTGGACGTTTATATTCAGGAAGCTTAGCGGGATCAAAAGATGCGGTCGACTCGATAGACATAAAATCAATCTAATCCTTGATGGGAATCCATTTTTCGATCGTTTTTTTCAAATGACTCAAGGCCTCTTCCGTTTTCCATTCCCCTTTATTTCTTGTTGTGGCCACATTACTGAGTGCGCGAAGTTGCAACCAAGGTAATTGAACTTGTTTACACCAAGCCGCCACAGCTGCGCCTTCCATACTCTCTATTTGTCCCATCTTCTGACGGCGTTTCGCCGTCTGCAGACTTCCCGTACAGCACTGAACGGTCACGCCCTTAACAGAAGGTAAGTCAGATAATTTTTGCTGACCCACTTTGGTCATGAATGAAAATTTTTCTGGTGAGCTTGAATAAATGGTGTTATCAAAAGAGACAAAGTTTTCGCCGTCTTCGGCACCCAGATCTCCCAAGCGATCTTCAACAACCTGCACGACTGAAGTCAGTTTTAGACCAAGCTCAGTTTGAGCCTCGGGGTAAACTCCAGCGATACCCAAATTGATAATTCCTCGGTAGCTTAAGGGGTTCAACGGCGAGAGACTCTGAAGCGTATTGAGGATACCTACTCCTGTAACAACTAAATCAACGTTTCTGTTTGACAAAGAATAAATTTTTTGAGGTTCACACTCCTCCACATTATGCGAGCGGAGGGAGTTTAATGGCAAATCCCCCATCACCTTTCTCGCTTCAAGTAAAGTGGCAAAAACCAAAAGCAATTTATTAGAGTCTGACATCTTAAATTTACCACTTGTTAAAGTACAATAACACTTCTTAATGCATTTTATCCATGGGCAGATTTTCAAGTTTATTTACACCCTGTTCTGCTGTTTTCACGCCATCCCATACCTCTTGAGGGACAGGACCAATACGATGAATTTGACGCATACGAGTCAGTCGAGAACCTTGGGCTTTAAGAGAGCGAATTTGAGCATTTTCTTCTATAATAACCAGCTCTTTATTTTTTTTCGTTCCTTTAATAC
>JBNKYI010000250.1:0-4362 GCA_050300815.1 Fibrobacterales bacterium | reverse complement strand
TGTGAATTCCCGCAACTGCTCATAGCTTAATTCCCCACCCGGAACGGCAATGGAGTCGAAATCATTGGGATCAATGATGGTGGCGTTTAGCAAAATCAATTCTGCCCGTGCTTGAGCCATTTCCATTTTCATCACAATCAAAGATGAGTCCGCACTTGCCTCGACCGATAACTTTGATGGTGCCTTCCCATAAAAAAGATTCCATGTTTTTCGAAATGGCAAAAGTTTCGTAACCGCTTCGCGAGGTAAAAAGGTGAGAGCCGTTATCGGTGTAAGCTACCCCTGAAGGGTTTCTCATTAACGGTGTGAAATTAGGGAATTGGATTTGCGGTGTACAAGTCGTGACTTTGTCTTCCCACCCGTGAAAGCTTCTGATGACAAGGTGACCCATCTCGTCAGAATCGAGTTCTTTGGGGGGAGGTAGATAGCGGGTGCCGTTAATGACATCTGACCCTTTCATATAAAAGCTATACAAAAGCAAGCGGTCTTCTACTTTGGTGACTCGAGCAGCGTAGTTGCCCTTTGGTAACAACACGTTGTTGTGATAGGCGAGAAATTCTTCGCCTAAGGCGTGAGTGTACCAGTAGTGAACTTTCACATCTTCTCGCATTGACCCAATCAGATAGTAAGCGCCCTTGATCTTAACCAAACAAGGGCATTCTACATCGTCATACATATAAGGATTAAAAAGAGGAGGGAGGAGTTTAAAGTCTCGACCATTTCTCTCTAGCGCACCAACACAACCTCTTCTGTTAATGGGCCCCGAGCTTGTTCGGGCACACATCAACAAGAGTTCTTTGTTTCCTTCGCGATAAATAAAAGGATCGCGAAAAGAAACCCAACCTCTGTCGGTAGATGTTTTGGTTTCATACTCTGAGGTTGAGGATTCGAGAGGAAATGGAGCGTCTTCATCTTTAGTCCAGTTGTATAAATCTTCTGATGTCGCTCTTCCGATTCTCTGCACCATGCCGTGCTCTTTAAGCGATAGCCCGGTATAAAACATTTCAAAACCCCCTTCGCTGGCTTCGACCACATGCATCGTCCAGACCATGTCATCGTCCCACGCTCCCGGTTCTGAAGTGTAGATTGCATTTTTTACTCGGGTCCAGTTGATCCCATCTTTGCTGATTGCATGGGCGATATAATCGTGATTGGGTAGAACCAAGTGAAAGAGGTGATATGTTCCATTGTGTTCAATGACATCAATATCCCCGATTTCCCATTCTCTAAATCCACGTCCACTGTACATCTTTTAAGCTCCAATCCACTTATAGTGTTTCATCCCTTCTAGAATGCCGCCGCCGGCAGATTTACTGGCAAAGAAAACATTGCGCTTGCCCTCTAGAATGTCGAGTTCGCTGCTGTGATTACTCACGACGATTCCTTGGCAGGCCCCTGCGGTGAACATGTCGAGATCGTTGCCCGTGTCACCACAGACGAGTGTTTTGCTCTGCGAAATAGCCCACTTGTGAGAGAGATAGCGAATGGCTCTACCTTTTGAGGCGCGTCGAGGGAGTATATCTAAATAACGACCTTTGCTGTAGATGATGTTGACTTGGCGAGAGAGCTTGCCCAATGCCTTTTCGATATCTTCTAATGAAAGGTCTTCTTCGTTGACATAAAATGAAATTTTGTAATCGTTCTGATTTTCAGACTCTTGCAAAATCATTTGAGGCATTCCCCGCAGAATTTTTTCGATTCGATCGCGATTCCAGCGGTGATTGATGTAGCTCTCCCAACCTTTATCGACGTGAGCATCTTCGGTTTGATAATAAACATAAGAGCCAACGGAGCTGATGACCACATCGGGCATGCAAATGTCGTGTTCGCGCAAGATATCTTGAACGAGTGTTAATTTGCGACCCGTGGCAACTCCAAAAACAAAGTCGTTGCCTCGGTTGGCGAGGATGCGCTTGAGTTCTTCGAGGTGATCATTGGGGCCGCTATCGTGCACAAGGGTTCCATCAATGTCGGTAATGAGCATTTTGTCGGCGCTATTTAAGCGTTCAAAGAGAGCGCTGGTGCGACTGACGGCCTTTGATCCGCTTTTTCCATGGGCCTTGAGGTTGTTTTTAATCACCTTTAGGTAGCTTTCTGCGTGGGCATCCCAACTGTAGTGTTCTCTTACTTTTTTAGCTCCGGTATAAGAGGCCTCTAACCACTTGTCTCTGTCGGTTAAAAGAGTGTGTATGGCTTTTTGCAATGACTCGGTTTTATAAGGGTCGCAAAGTAGGCCGTTTTGACATTTGGGAATGATCTCGCTGGGCCCTCCGTTTTTGGTGCCGACCACCGGAAGTGCACAAGAAGAGGCCTCGAGAATGGTTAGGCCAAAGTGTTCGGTGAGGGCGGGGTTGACAAAGACCCCTCCTTTTTTGGCGCAATAGCGATAGGCTTCAGGAACGTCTACTCGGGCGTCGTGTTTTTTAGGGATGGCGAGCTTACCGTAGAGGTTGTATTTGTCCATCAACAATAAAATATCGGTCAAAACATCTTTCTCTCCGGTAGGCATATCGTTAATGTCTTCGCGAATACCGGCAAAGATGGCGAGGTTTGCCATGGCTTGCAGCGATTTGTCAGTGCCGTACGCGTGAATTAAACCTTCGATGTTTTTCTTGCGGTCGGGCCGACAGATGGCGAGAATAAATGGTTTATCGGGAGTGGCAAAAAATTTATCAATGTTTTCTCTCACCCGATGAATGGCCTGGAGCTCGTCATGGGTGCGTCGATCCGCTTCGACGTCAAATTGATAATAAGGATAAAATCGGTCGAAATTGGTTCCGGGTGGAATGACGTGAAAGTCACTGTACTTGCCATTTTCGTAAATGTCAAATTCAGAAATTTCTTTATGCGTTGAGGTTACGACAAACTCAGCATTGGCCAATACGGTTTCTTCGGCCTCAAAACGCCTAGGAAAAGAATATTTGATATCTGCTTCGGTTTCGCCGAGCCCGTCTTCGAGAAGACGCAACTTTTTGGTGCGCCCGAGCGAGTGGGCGGTGTGACAGTAGGGAATATTTAGAATATTGCTCAACTCATTTACCACGTATGCGGCATCAGCATAATGAGAGTGCATCCAATCGGGGCGAATTCCATGGGCCTTGATATGCTGAATGGCATTGGCGACAAATTCATCTAAAAAAGGCCAAAGCTGTTCTTTGGCGAGGTATCGTTTTCCGCCGCAAGACACACGGCGAATGGTGATCTTGTCGTTGACCGCTTCAATAGAGGCCGCGTAGTCTTTACTGAGAGAGGGGTCTTCTATTCGACGAGTAAATATGTGGACATGATCAATATCATCACAACGAGAGAGGGCGTGGGCGAGTTCCCAGAGATAGACAATTTGCCCGCCATTATCAGAATCTCTCCCTATTTCTAACTCGCCAGAGCGAATCAATCCGTGGAGGTTATATAAGTGAACAATCATATTCACAAGGTAATCATAATTTTAAAATCCGTCAGAGAGGTCAAACAGTTGTACGCAACGAAGTTGGGAATAACTGTAGCGTGGTTGCCTTGCGCCGAAGGGCGGTTATCAGGTGATTTCTTTGCAGGGTAGGGGAATCATTCCACCAAAATGCCTCCCCATTTGGTGCGTGGCCATTTTAAGGACACTGTTTGCCTGGGTAATTCATGGCAAAATAAGGCTTTGAACTTCAAAAGGCCTAAATGTGGAATTATTATTTCTTGGTAGGTAGTGAAATGATAGGGCGTTGGGATTGGCCTAGAAAGATTTGCACCCTAATGTCAGAACGATTCCAAAATAAATATCGCATAACATCTGCCCGATTGAAAAATTGGGACTATGGGTGGAATGCAAGATATTTTGTAACAATCTGCACCCAAAATCGGGAATGCTATTTTGGTGATGTTGAGGATGGCGAAATGGTTTTGAATGATATTGGGAAAATTGCCAATAATTGTTGGTTAGAAATTTCAACCCATTTTTCATTTGTAAAATTAGAAAACCATGTGGTAATGCCTAATCATATTCATGGGATATTGGTAATTGAAAAATCCGATGTTAAACGATAATTTGTCAAAGATCATTCGATGGTATAAAGGCAGAACATCATTTGAATCGCGTAAAATTCATGCAGATTTCGCATGGCAACCCCGATACCACGACCACATTATCCGAAATGACGAATCATTTCAAAAAATTTCAGAATACATAAAAAATAATCCAGCCAATTGGTCTGCAGATCAATTCAGGTAAAGACGCGATATTCCTATCCGTTTGAATCATGACACCAGTTTGTTGCCGGGTTGCCTTGGGCGATCACAGGGCTTTGTTTTCATAGGGGGTGGGATTGGTTGCCTTGCGCCTCACACAACAAACTCCCCCCATCAAATTCCCGCTTA
>JBNKYI010000249.1:0-4373 GCA_050300815.1 Fibrobacterales bacterium | reverse complement strand
TTTTGACATTTCATAGACAAACTCTCTGGGGCTTGCTCCCCACGACGGCTCTACTCGCACTTTTTTATTGGGCATTCTCGGCCACCCCTAACGAGCTTGCCAAACAATGGGATATACAACTTGGCTTTTATCTCCCTCTCGCCCAGTTTTTAATTGGATCAGGAGCCGCTCTCTATTTTCGTAAAGCACTTATTTCTCCCTTAAAAAAAATGCCCCATCTCAAGAATGCGAGTCTTCTGATCGCGCTGATTCTTCTCTTTTTTGGAATTTTCACCGCCACTCAAGTTGATAAACAACACCGCGTCTTAAGCGATGAAACCTCTTGGGAGTCTTTGGGCTTAATGATGATTCACGAACACAATGGGGGCGTTTGCAATGAGGGATTTTATTCGCCTCGAGGAGATTTGCACTGCGAAAGTGTCGTCAATAACTTCAAAGGTAAATCCACTCCCTTCATTTATTATCTCACCTCTTTTTTCAGTCCTTTTGATCGCGATGTTGCCCTGCAAGTCAATCTTTGGTTTTATCTCGGGTCAATTGCCCTTCTCTTTTTCATACTGCTTGGGCTTGAAAAAAATATTTGGTTAGCCAGCTTAGGTGCGATTTGTTTGGGAGCATTTCCCAAATTCATTTTTCAAGCACAAACGGCAACAACCGAAGTTCTCTATGTTTTTATGGCTTTGCTCAGCTTAGCCACTGTTCTCTCTTTGCGAGCCTCTGGATTAAAAACTCAACATCTCTGGCTCATCGCTCCCCTACTTGGCTTTTTTACCGGCACTCGACTTGAAACCGTCTTTTCTTTTGGCGCATTCACTTGGCTCTGTCTGCCTTTATTTCAAAAAAACAAATGGAACCTACCTCTATTTACCGGCGCGATTTTCACCGCATCATTGCCGACAATCATCACCATTGCCGCTTACAAAGGCTATGACTTTCAAGGAGGAGAACACGCCGCACATTCGATAGAAAACTTGATGAGCAACTTTAACGAGAATGTCACACTGATGCTCGGTCTAGAAAAAAGAGCCGACGGGTTGATGTTGCACCCCTTTAGCACCTCTCAAACCTTATGGCTTTATATCTCAACCTTTTATCTGCTCTTTCGCTGGCCCTTTCATTTGCGAATGCGCTCTTATTTGCTTCCCGCTCTTCTCTTTTTTGTGCAAGTGCTTGTCATCATGATCAATGTGTCAGGAACCTTCGCTATTGATATTAATCAGAGATACGTATTGGTCGCCTATCCTCTTTTTGCAATGATTATGGCTTGGGGCGCTTGGGATATCAGTCAATGGATTCGCATTTCTAAATTATCCCGCCTTCTTTTAGGTGGTCTCGCTCTATTTCAAGTTATTTTGGTTCTCTACCATACCCCTAGCTTCAACGCCAATATTCACTACGATCGCAACAAGTTGCTGACCGAAGAAAAATTTTTGCACGAAACCCTCAAAAACTTTCCACAAGAAGCGGTTTTCTTCTACTCTAGACCTTGGCAAATGTTGGCTTCAAGCAAGAACTCTTGGAGCGAAACCACTCTTTCTAAATGGCCCATTTCAAAAACACTAAAAATGCTAAGCGACCGCAATGGAGAGCTTTACATCGTCAGAGGTCAAGATGGTTACGGACAAGTCAACACTCATTCTAAAGTCGTTGGTTTTAAAACCACTCATGTGCAAGACAAACTCGCACAGCTTTACGAGTGCGAAGAAACCCTGCGCGAAATCAAAAGTTTTGGCTATCCTTTAACCCTCTGTAAGATCAAAGGGCTGAAAAAGCACTCTCCTTATAGAGATCAAATTTTTGTTCAGAATGATGAAAACACACTGGCTATTGTCAAAAATTTTGACGAGACTCTCCGCCTTCGAATTTTTGGAAAAGACACGCTGTTGTCTGACTCACTCACTCATTTTGACCTTCCTAAAGTCAAAGGTGGCTATCATCAAGAACAACTCTTTTTCACCTTACCCGATAAAGACACTCTCACTCATTGGGTTAACTATCTCTTCTCTGATGAAAATGCCCTTTCTCTAAACCGGCTTTCTCAAGTTTATCACAAGCAAGATTGGGGAAATTTGGGAGTCAATCAAAGCGTTTCTGGAAACCCTCTACACGTTGGCGGACGCCCATTTATGCATGGCTATGGCACCCACGCCAACAGTCAAATGGATTTTCAACTCAATGGAAAATACAATCAATTCCATTTTGGATATGGAATTGATGATGAAGAAGGCTGTGGCGATGGAGTCTCTTTTGAAATTTCAGTCGATGGGGTGAAAATCTGGTCTGATGGTCCTATCTTTATCGGCCAATACAAAGCACATAGCTTAGCACTCAACCAAGGACAGCTTTTAAGCTTAGTGGTCCATTCAAATAACAACATCAATTGCGACCACGCCGATTGGGTACACCCCTGGGTAGAAAAATGAAAACGGTTTTAATTTCACCCCTTGATTGGGGGCTGGGTCACGCCACTCGACTGATCCCTATTGTGGATTACTTGCTTGAAAAAAATCATCGCGTTTTGCTCGCTGGAAGTGGCCCCAGCAGTGAGTTACTCAAGCAACGCTATCCCGAGCTTCCCTTTTTTGAACTTCCCGATTATAAACTTTCTTATTCTCGTAATGTGCCTCTTTTCATTCACCTATTGAAACAAATTCCTCGCGTTTACTATGCCATTCACTGCGAGCGCAAAAGAGTAAATCAAATTTGTCAACGCGAAAAAGTCGATCTTATCATCAACGACAATCGATTTGGAGTTTCTGCTCAAAACATTCCCTCAGCCTACATGACGCATCAATTGATTGTTCCCGCACCTAATGGCTTTGAATTTTTAGAGCCCATCGTCTCTCGAATGCACTATGATTTTATCAAACATCATCAGTACCTTTTAATTCCCGACTGGGAAAAAGAGCCCAGTTTAGCTCGCAGAATCAGTCACCCCAAGAAACGTTGGAAAAACATAGAATACCTCTATATGGGGCCACTCAGTCGCTTTAAGGCAACCTCAATTAAAGAAAAGTCAGAGTACAAAGTTTTGATTCTGCTTTCGGGATTAGAACCTCATCGCTCAGACTGGGAAAAAATGCTCATTAAGCAACTTCCTAGCGAATACTCGCCTCAAGAAGTCGCCCTTGTACGCGGACTTCCTCACCTTAAAGAAATCCCCGAATTTATAAAACACCGAGTGACCGCCTTTAATCATTTGCCTGCAGACCAACTTCAAAAACTCATCATGAGCAGTGAAAATATCGTTTGTCGCTCGGGATATTCGACATTGATGGATTTGCTCTGTTTGGGTAAAAAAGCATTGATTTGCCCCACACCAGGGCAAACCGAACAGGCCTACCTCGGCGACATTTTGCCCGATGGCGGCAATTTCATATCGATGAAACAAAAAAACTTTAACCTTGCCAAAGGGATTGCCGAACTGGCTCATCATCCCGATCCAGAGCCAATTCACTGCGAATGGAAAAATGTCATTGAGGACTTGCTCAAACGTGTCTGATCCTTTACAATTAACCTATCAAAGCATTGGTATCTATAAGGGAAACGCCGTGAAAAGATATGACGTCCCCCGCCAGAGCTCTATGCAAGATCATTCGGGAATCATTCGCTTGCACGAAGGGTTTAATTTTCAACAAGCCTTAGAAGACCTCACGAAAATGGAACGCATCTGGGTGATCTACCACTTTCATCTCAACGAAAGTCATTGGAAGACGAAAGTCAACACCCCACGAACCTTAGACGGTCAAAAAAAGAGCGTCTTTGCCACCCGTGCACCTTACCGTCCCAATCCCATAGGAATGAGCTGCGTCAAACTTGAAAGCATCAAAGGATTAAAGCTCACTGTTTCTGAAAGCGACCTTTTAGACGGAACCCCCATCTTAGATATTAAGCCTTATCTCCCTTATGCCGACGCATTCAACCCCTCTAGTCTTGGATGGCTCGACGGCATTGAAAATGCCGCTTATCATCTTGAATTTAGCGATTTAGCTCTCACTCAAATTTCTTGGCTAGAAGAAAAAACAGGCATTGATTTCAAAGCCTACCTGCTGAGAAATTTAGAGTACCAACCCACGAATTCGAGACACAAAAGGGTTCGCATCGAAGAGGGAAAAAACACCTATCATCTCGCACTAAAAACTTGGCGTCTCTTTTTTGAAATCGACGAACTTCACAAAAAGATTCTCATTGTGAAGGCCTTTCCTGGATATTCAGACACTAAGCTCAAAGAAGAACTCTCTGATCCCCATAACGACAAAGCCATTCACAAAGCCTTTGTCAAGGCCTTCGCTCCAATGGATTCCTCATTAGAGGTTTACCTTTGAACATTTTTTCCCTTATTTTTAGTCGAAAAAAAAGTCACTCCACCCAAG